>NZ_JBFUJD010000180.1:0-500 GCF_056401555.1 Caulobacter sp. P4_E5 | reverse complement strand
TGCAGAAAATGTCGGCCAGGTCGCGGCGCACCTTGCGCTTGTCGGTCACGCGGGTCAGGCCGCCGGTGCCGGGCAGCACGCCCAGCAGGGGCACTTCCGGCAGGCTGACGGTGGAGGAGCGGTCGTCGACCATGATGATGCGGTCGCAGGCCAGGGCCAGTTCGTAGCCGCCGCCGGCGCAGGCGCCGGTCACCGAGGCGATCGCCTTCAAGCCGTCATGGCGGGAGGAGTCCTCCAGGCCGTTGCGGGTTTCATTGGTGAACTTGCAGAAGTTGACCTTCCAGCCGTGCGTCGACAAGCCCAGCATGTAGATGTTGGCGCCTGAGCACCAGATCTTTTCCTTGCCCGACTCGAACACCACAACTTTGACGGCGGGGTGCTCGAAGCGCACGCGGTTGATCGCGTCGTGCAGTTCGATGTCAACACCGAGGTCGTAGCTGTTGAGCTTGAGCTTGTAGCCCGGCTTGATGCCACCGTCTTCGTTGATGTCGAGCTTGAGG
>NZ_JBFUJD010000179.1:0-511 GCF_056401555.1 Caulobacter sp. P4_E5 | reverse complement strand
TGGACAAGCTGGACCTGCTGGTCGTGGTGGACCCTTACCCTTCTGCCACCGCCGCCATGGCCGCCATGCCCGGCAAGGCCGAAGACCAGAACCCCAAACGCGCGGTCTATCTGCTGCCGGCCGCGACCCAGTTTGAAACCAGCGGCTCGGTGACCGCCTCCAACCGCTCGCTGCAATGGCGCGAAAAAGTCATAGAGCCGTTGTGGGAAAGCCGCAGCGACCACATGATCATGCACCAGTTCGCCGAAAAGCTCGGCTTCGCCAAGGAGCTGTCGAAGAACTACAAGATGCAGAAGGTCAAGGGCATGGACGAGCCCGTGCCGGACGACATCCTGCGTGAGATCAACAAGTGCGTCTGGACCATAGGCTACACCGGGCAGAGCCCCGAGCGCCTGCAGGCGCACATGCGCAATATGCACCTGTTCGACGACAAGACACTCAAGTCCAAAGGCGGCAAGGACAAGGTCACCGGCTACGACACCACGGGCGACTACTTCGGCCTGCCGTGGCC
>NZ_JBFUJD010000178.1:0-517 GCF_056401555.1 Caulobacter sp. P4_E5 | reverse complement strand
GGTCAGATCCGTCACTGATGCTTCGCCGCTGACGCGCACCCGTTTTCGTGGGATGTCGACCTCAACGCGCGCGGACTTGTCCACTGCAGCGACCGCCTTGGCGATGGTGCTCGCGCAGTGTCCGCAGGTCATATCGTTGACCTGGAAGGTGACCATGGCATGTCCTTTCAAAGTGATGATGAAGCAACTATCAACCTTCCCACAGGGTCAAGGTCAAGCACTTTTTTCTTGCCCGCGAAGCGCATCCGGTTCTTCTCAGATTGATCCACGATTCGTCCATCGCCATTTGGACCGGCCAGGCCTCCAGCCAACCTGGATCAAGCCGCCCTCATCACCCCACTGCTTGACACACATCAATACCGCCTCTTCCCAATCGATCAACACTGCCGCTATCGAAACTCCAGACCAAAGGTATTGGCCATGTTCAAACGAATCCTGATCCCCGTGGACGGCAGCGACACCGCCAACAAGGCCCTGGTCGCCGGCCTGAGCATGGCGCGCGAAACCAGCGCCAGCG
>NZ_JBFUJD010000177.1:0-520 GCF_056401555.1 Caulobacter sp. P4_E5 | reverse complement strand
CCTTCATGGGGGCCGGTTTTGCCGTGGTGTTCCTGGCGCGCCACCTGTTCAAGCTTTAGGAGAAGGACCATGTTGATACTGTCCTCCCTGCTGGCCGGCCTGGTGTTCGGCCTGGGCCTGATCGTCTCGGGCATGGCCAATCCCGCCAAGGTTCTCGGCTTCCTGGACCTTGCAGGCCCATGGGATCCGTCGCTGGCCTTTGTCATGGCCGGCGCCATTGCCGTGGGCTTCTTCGCTTTCCTGCTGGCTAAAAAAAGGCGCTGTTCCCTGTTGGGCGCCGATATGAAACTGCCGGCCGCAGGCCCTGTGGATCGCAGGCTGCTGGCCGGTAGCGTTCTTTTCGGCGTGGGATGGGGGCTTGCCGGTTTCTGCCCCGGCCCGGGGCTGGTGGCGCTTGGCATGGGTGAACCCAAAGCCGCCGTGTTTGTGCTTGCCATGCTGGCCGGCATGGCGGTCTTCGAGCTGCTCGAAAGGCGGCGGCCCTAAACGGCACGTAGCCCAGGGCCATGGGACGCGGCCC
>NZ_JBFUJD010000176.1:0-531 GCF_056401555.1 Caulobacter sp. P4_E5 | reverse complement strand
CACCAGGAAGGCGATCAGGAGCAGGTTGCGTCCCTCAAAGCCGGGGATTTGCAGCGTGAGCAGCGCCGGCACGTGGCTGATGCAGAACATGCAGATCATCAGGCCCCATTGCACTGTGGAGGTGCGCTCCAGAAAGCGCTTGGTGTCGCCGCCCACCGCCGCGAGTATGGGCAGCACCAGGAAGGCATAGACCGGGATGAAGATGGAATACAGCCCGTACCAGTCGATCCAGATCAGGAAATACTGCACCGGCAGCGCGATGAAGAACGCCACCGCGATCGCAACGTGGTCGCCGCGCCGCGTGTAGGCCAGGCTCATGAATTCGCGCAGCGCGTAAAAGGAGATCAGGTAGAACAGCACGATCACGCCGCTCCTGCCGCAGGCAAAGGACAGGCCGATGACGCCTATCATCACCCACCAGGCATTGACGCGGGAGTTAAGGTTGTCGATCACCGAATGCGGCTCGCCGCGCGCGATGCGCCACTTGAGCAGTGCGCCTATGCTGGAGGCCAGCAGCAGCACGCCGAAGAC
>NZ_JBFUJD010000175.1:0-537 GCF_056401555.1 Caulobacter sp. P4_E5 | reverse complement strand
GTGCGGAAGCCGATCCGCTGCGGCGTGGCCTGGATGACCTGGCCCTTGGCATCGAGGACCTCGACCAGCAGGGTGTAGAGGTTGGGGGTCTCGGCGGTCCAATGGCGCACGCCGGGGACGGACGCCGATAGGGTCTCGGTCTTGGCCGCCCCGGCCGCGACCTTGGCCTCCTGGGTCAGCACCGCCTTGTCGCCGTCGAGCAGGGTCATGCGCACGGTGATCGGCTGGTCGCGCTGGGTCAGGGCCACGTCGGTCGACAGCACACCGTCGCGATAGGCGTTGTCGAGGCCGGCATGGACAAACAGGTCGCTCAGCCGGGCCTTGGGCGCGGCCTTCAGATAGACCGAGCGCTCGATGCCCGAGACTCGCCAGAAGTCCTGGTCCTCCAGATAGGAGCCGTCCGACCAGCGATGGATCTGGATGGCGACGATGTTCTTCTGGCCCGCCTTCAACAGCTTGGTGACATCGAACTCGCTGGGCAGCTTGGAGTCTTCGGAATAGCCGGCCTCCACGCCGTTGACCCACACGCGATAGGCC
>NZ_JBFUJD010000174.1:0-541 GCF_056401555.1 Caulobacter sp. P4_E5 | reverse complement strand
AGGGTACTGCTGGTGCGTGACGCCGCCGCGGAAGCGGTCGGCCGCCTGGCGTATGACTTCGGCCAGCAGGTGCTCCTCGCCCTGTTTTTCGCGCAGCCAGCGGGCGTCGTTGTCGCCGCGCTCCACGCTGTTGCGCAGCAGGTGCAGCGAAGCGCCCGCGCCCATACCGGTGGCATGGCGCTCGATTTGCCCCATGGTCTGCAGGATGTGCTCGCGCAGCGGCATGTGGCCGCCGGTGGCTGGGTCCACATAGACCGCGTCCAGGCCGAAGCGGCAGGCCTGGAAACGGTTGTAGGTGTAGACCAGGTAGTCGTCCTCGGTGGGCATGAAGGGCTGTTCGTGCATGAACCAGGAAGCCAGCGACTGCACGAAGCCGGCCAGCGCGGTGGCGCGCTCCACCGTGAGCGGTGTGTCGAACACCCGGATTTCGATGGTGCCGAATTCCGGCTTGGGCCGAATGTCCCAGTAGAAATCCTTCATGCTCTTGACCACGCCGGTGCGCGTCATCTTGTCGAAATAGACGGTGAAATCGTCCCAGGTC
>NZ_JBFUJD010000173.1:0-560 GCF_056401555.1 Caulobacter sp. P4_E5 | reverse complement strand
GGTGCTGGACCGCGCGGGCCTGCCCTGGGACTTGATGGACTACGACGCGCCCGCGCCGCTGTCGCTGCTGTGGGCGCGCGATGACCTGGGCCTGGCGATGATGTGCGGCCTGCCCTTCGCGCAGCGCGGCGCACAGCCTACGCTGGTGGCCGCACCCATTCCGTCGCCGGCGCGCTACGGCGGCAAACCGGTGTACTTCACCGACATCGTGGTACGCGCCGACGCGCCCTACCGCAGCCTGGAAGACACGTTTGGCGGCGTGATCGGCTACACCCTGGCCGACTCCATGTCGGGTGGCGTGGCCTTGCGCCATCATCTGGCGCCTTATCGCCAAGCGAAAGGCTCGCGCCTGTACCGCAAGGCCGTGGGCGAACTGATCAATGCGCGCGGCGTGATCACCGCCCTGGCCGAAGGCCGCATAGACGCCGGCCCGCTGGACAGCTACTACCACGATCTGCTCAAGGCCTACGACCCGGCCTTCGCCGCGCAGGTGCGCACGCTCACCAGCACGGCAGCGCTGCCGATTCCGCCGCTGGTGGCCACCGCCGCCTTGCCGCCCG
>NZ_JBFUJD010000172.1:0-573 GCF_056401555.1 Caulobacter sp. P4_E5 | reverse complement strand
CAGGTAAACGACAGATGTCGCGCATGAACTCGGTAACAGATTTTTGACGTAACTCACTGACCTTTAAGTCGCGCCCGAGCACCTCTCCAAAGAGTTGGAGGCACCTTCGCACCTTGCGCTGAAAGTCATTGGCAGCTAGCCCTTTGAGGTAGTGTTCAATGACCTCTCCCAGGGTTACGGCTTTTGCTTCCGCACGCGGCTCAGCTGCGATGCTAGAGGTAAGGCGCACAGGGGCAACAGGGCGTGGAGGCGTTGGAACGAAGTCGTCTCCAATGCGCCGGCTGATGTCCTTCAGGGCTTGGTACAGGCCCTCTGTGGCCTTGTATGCCGCTACTTCCCACGCAGGAGAGCCCGGTGCGATGGACAGCCCGACATCCTCCAGCAACTTTGCCATCCGCTGCCTCTCATATGGCCCAACTACCACTCTCCCCGACTTGAGGCCGTCGATGGAGTCGCTAAATTGGTCCGCCCGGATACCTTCGTAAGCTTCTCGGGAGTCATCGTCGGGGCGTGCCATTCGCACTGCGTCATCCTCCTCCAAGATATGAGCGCGAATCCGCTCTCGAACATAGC
>NZ_JBFUJD010000171.1:0-589 GCF_056401555.1 Caulobacter sp. P4_E5 | reverse complement strand
GATTTCGTACTGCGTGGTCAGCGCCCACTCGGCGTTGTAGTGGCGGTCGGTGATCCAGTGCTTCACGCCGCTGATCAGCTGCTCGTCCTGCAGCAGCATCAGGTGCACGTCCAGCAGCGCGGCGAGTTCATGCGGCGCGTCCTTGGGCAGGTCCTGCTGCAGGCGTGTGATTTCCTCCACCACCGCATTGCGCGACACTCGCACCCGCGTGATCTCGTCCGCCGTCTTGGCATCGTCGACAAAATAGTGCGCCACGTCGGCGCGGCTGGACGCCACGAGCACGGCACGGCCGATCGCGATGCCGCGTGAAACAGCCAGGCCGTGGACGGAAAAAGTCATGCGGCACTCCCTGTTTGCGGCGTGGCGGCCGCGTCCAGCACGCATTCGAAGGCCGAGAGCCTGGCCCCCGGCTTGGCGCCCAGCCAGGCGTCCAGCGCGCGCCTGGCCTGGCCGGCTTCCTGCGCCGCGATGCCCAGCCGCCACGAATCGCCGCTGGGGGCCGGCTCGTCATGGTTGTGGCCGCCGTCGGCAAACGGCCGGCCTTCGGAGCAGGCCTTGCACAGGGTATGCAGCGTTTCCGACCAGTTTT
>NZ_JBFUJD010000170.1:0-616 GCF_056401555.1 Caulobacter sp. P4_E5 | reverse complement strand
ATGGAGGCCGGTCAACTGAAGGCCGACACCGATGCGGAACAGCTGGTCATGGAAATCAGCAGCATTGCCATGGGGATGCTGCACGATGCCCGTTTTCTGCGCGACCCACGCGCGGCGGAACGGGCTCAGGCATCCTGGGAGCGCCTGATCAAGAGCTACCAGACAGAGGCAATCACCAACAAATAAGAGACAAGGCAAGGCGAAAGAGGCAGCAGTGCTTTTTTCAGTGTTTGGGTAACTTTTAATTTCGCACGACTGTGCGGAGAAATGAGGAAATCATGTTGATCCTGATCATCGGTTTAGGCGTATTTCTTGGCGTTCGCACCGTGAGGGCGGTTCTGGCTTCGCTACGCAGTTTGCCGCGCAGCAACGAAGACTGGATCTGGTACTGACATCCAGAAGAAAAAGGAAACCGCCATGACACGCACCTCCCTGCAGGCCACCACGGCCTTTTACAACGCCAGCCCCCTGACGCGCATCTTCCGCTGGGGCCTGGGCGCTTCGCAGCAACTGTGGCCGTCGCTGGCCGTGCGCGCGGCTTACCGCCTGTTCGGCACGCCGCTACCGCCCAAGTGGGTGAGCCGCCGCAGAAAGTGGAGCCCCGACTGGCACATTG
>NZ_JBFUJD010000169.1:0-637 GCF_056401555.1 Caulobacter sp. P4_E5 | reverse complement strand
GGGTGCGGGTGTGCACACCGTGGCCGTCGATGTCAGCAGCCATGCCAGCGTGGTGGAAGCGGTCAAACAGACGGTTGCCCACAACCCGGCCATTGATGCCCTGGTCAACTCGGCCGGCATCACCGGCCCCAACGTCAAGCTCTGGGACTATCCGCCCGAGCAGTGGATGCAGGTGCAGCAGGTCAACCTCAACGGGCTGTTCTTCTGCTGCCGCGAAGTGGTGCCGCACATGCGCGCGCGCAACTACGGGCGCATCGTCAACATCGCCTCGGTCGCCGGCAAGGAGGGCAACCCGAATGCCAGCGCCTACAGCGCCAGCAAGGCCGCGGTGATCGCCCTGACCAAATCGTTGGGCAAGGAACTCGCCGACACTGGCGTGAGCGTCAACTGCGTCACGCCGGCCGCCGTCAAGACGCCGATTTTTGAGYAGATGACGCCGGAGTTCATACAGTTCATGCTGTCCAAAATCCCCATGGGCCGCTTCGGCACGCCCGATGAGGTGGCCGCCATGGTGAGCTGGCTTTGCACCGAAGAGTGCTCTTTTTCCACCGGCGCCGTCTTCGACCTATCGGGCGGACGTTCTACTTATTAACCTTCACCTGATTCATCAAAAGGAAAAACCATGAAACTCGTTCGT
>NZ_JBFUJD010000168.1:0-664 GCF_056401555.1 Caulobacter sp. P4_E5 | reverse complement strand
CTCCACCGCCGTTCGGCGGTCCCCCTCCCCCAGAGGGGGAGGAAGAAAATATCCCTACCCCTTGCGGACGATCCGCGCCGCCGCCGCGTGGAAGCCGGCTTCGGCCGCGGCCAGGTCGGCCACCGCGCCGTGGCGGTCGCTGGCGACGCTCATATTGCTCTTGGTGTAGCTCTCCGAGACCTTGCGGGCTTCCTGGGCGCGCAGGGCGGCGTTGGAGGCGGCGGTCTCGTGCCATTGCGCCAGGCTGTCGGCGGTGACCTCGGCGGCCGCGTCCGGATGCGGCGCGACCTCGCCGAAGCCGATGGCCACGAAGCCGTGGATGACGCCGTAGTCCTCTTCCGACAGCAGGAAGGTGATCTGACGCTCTTCGACCTGGCCGGTATAGGCGTCGTCCTCGGGGTCGAATTCGCGCAGCACCAGGATGTCGCCGACCTTGAATTCGCGGTCGTTGCGGCGGATCTCGAAACGCTTCTGGCCCGAGCGGACGGCGGCGAAATATTTGGGCCAGGTCTTGAGTTCGTGGCGGGTCATGGGGCGGCGGACTTTTCTAGGAAGGCGGAAGCGGGCGGTTCTGACGGTCGGAACCTAGCGCAGGGTTAACGGACAGCAAGAGGGCTGTGGATAGCGCCTTAAACCGTGTGTCATCCCGGCCGCAGCGAAGCGG
>NZ_JBFUJD010000167.1:0-685 GCF_056401555.1 Caulobacter sp. P4_E5 | reverse complement strand
TGCGCGATGCTCATGGAGCGCGCGTCGAAGAAACGGTTGGGCGCGTCTTTGGCGAGTGGCTTGCGGTCATCCCAGGGGGTTTGCAGCACATTCCTGACCAGGTTGCGCTCCACCGGCGAGCCTTCGGTGCCCGCCGGCAGGGTTTCGACCAGGGCCAGCCAGGCCGTCCATTGCCGGCCCTTTGCGGCGGCCGGGATCGGTTTGAGTTCAATCGAGGCGCCCAGGTAGCCGCTAAGCGGCAGGCCGTGGGCCACGCGCAGGGTTGCGCCTTTGAGTCCCTGGACCGGCCGCGTGCTGGCCAGGGTTTGCGCGGGCGGGCCCTGGCGCAGCGCCGCCAGGCGGTCCAGCGCCTCGCGGGCGGCTACGGCCGACAGCGGCGCATCCTCGCCCTTGTCGCCGGGCAGCACCCAGTCCAGCGCGAGCTGGCCGGCGCCGGCCTTGGGTGTGGCCGGGTCGGCCCAGCAACTTTCGCAGTTGGCATTGATGAAACGTTCCAGCAACTGCGCCGGCCTGGGCTGGCCGTCGCTGGCGCAAAAAGACTGCGCCCCGGCCTGGCCGGCGGCCAGCGCGGCAAAGGCCGCCATTAACGACATGGATGCCAGGGCTGAAGGGCGGTGCGAAAACGGTTTCATCAGGGCTTTCTACAATGAGGGATGTTCTCAGAAGTCGCGCCAACATCCCCACT
>NZ_JBFUJD010000166.1:0-722 GCF_056401555.1 Caulobacter sp. P4_E5 | reverse complement strand
GTTTGTATGTTTCGGCTCGCTTACCGCTCCGCCAGGCTGTTCTCTGCCGTGAGGACGGCGGGCGTGAGCGTTGTCTGCTCGGGCCTCCGTTACCCCCGGACTGGCGTGGACCAACTGGATCGGCTACTCCGTCTCCAGCTCGGCGATCCACGATAGGCGGTTTTGGATCGATCACCGCCCTGTCGCTCCGCTGACGATTTGATCCCGGACGACCTCGCCACTCGCACGCGCTCCTAAAGAGTAAGCCGTGCGACCTGACGCCACCGCCGGGAACCGCCAGCGGCCCCGCTCAACCTATCCCCATCGCCGCTTCGGGCCGGATCCAAGCGCCCTCCCCTTGCGATAGGGACAGCGATGATTGTGCAGCGGGTTTGAACGCGGATCATTCAGAGGCGTGTAAAAGTGAGAAGTTGTTGATTTCGTTGGGTTCGGTTTCGCGAACGCCGGGGATACAGCCCGCTCAATCCCCGTAGTCGCCCCATGAACCCCTCTCTCTGAGAGAGAGGGAGGGGCCCACGCGAAGCGTGGGAGGGTGAGTGGTTACACCCTTAGCCGGCGTGCCGGCACTGAGTCCCTCGACGGCGCCAAGATCGTCCAGGGGCTTCGCCTACCCACTCACCCTCCCACCGCTACGCGGCGGGCCCCTCCCTCTCTCCATGAGAGAGGGATTTTGGTGGGCGTCCTCGCTCGCGTGAGAAATCCGTCTCCCCGCGGGCAAGTGG
>NZ_JBFUJD010000165.1:0-781 GCF_056401555.1 Caulobacter sp. P4_E5 | reverse complement strand
CCGCGGATACGCGGCGAGACGGAGGGGGCGCTCCCCCTCCGGTAAAAACGGACCAGACAGTCTGTAAGCCGGGTTCTGTTCCGCCTCTCCCAATCCGAAGAAGGGCGAGACGGCGACGATCATTCCTCTTGGCCGGCCATTGCTGGACGGCTCTCGCGACCTACCCGGATCCTCTCGGCCAGTGACGGCCTATCCGACGCGAGGTCGGAGCGGGATCCCTATTCGGTCTTGCTCCAGGCGGGGCTTGCCATGCCGTCCCTGTCGCCAGGTCCGCGGTGGGCTCTTACCCCACCCTTTCACCCTTCCCGCCCCGTAGGGAGGAGGTTTGCTTTCTGTGGCGCTATCCCTGGGATCACTCCCGGTGGGCGTTACCCACCGCCTTGTCACCGTGGAGCCCGGACTTTCCTCGACCTTCTTGCGAAGACCGCGACCGCCCGACCATCTGGTCCGGGACGGTGTTTGACCGCGCGGCATCGAAACGTCAACTCCGTGTTGAAATTCAACACTCTCGTCATCCCGGACGGCCGAAGGCCGATCCGGTACCCAGGAGCCAAGCTCAGTGCGGTTGCCCCTGGGTCCCTGTGTGTCGAAACTGTGAGAGATTGGTCACGGGCGGGAGATCGTTGGGTCCCAGGTCTTGAGACCGTTAGCCGGCCAGATCCCCGCCCGCTTTAGACCACACCTGAACAGTTGCACGAGGCCGTTGGCGCGGACCTCGCATCACAGGGACAGGCACGATGACCATACACCCTGACGTGGTCGGGATCGATGTGTCCAAGCA
>NZ_JBFUJD010000164.1:0-1219 GCF_056401555.1 Caulobacter sp. P4_E5 | reverse complement strand
GTCCGCAACGGGTGGGAAACGGACATCCGGAATCCCTCTCTCTGAGAGAGAGGGAGGGGCCCGCCGCGAAGCGGTGGGAGGGTGAGTGGTTTCACCGCTAGCCGGAAAATCCCGAGCCTTCCATTGAAGTATCTCAAAAGTAAACCCGGGCTTGCACCGCCGTCGCCGCCGCCGCTTTGGCCGGAGCGTCGTTCTGAGAGGGTGTAACCTCTCACCCTCCCACGCCTGCGGCGTGGGCCCCTCCCTCTCTCTCAGAGAGAGGGATCCCGAAGGTCGTAAGCCGACCTCCCAGGTCGGTGCGATCCTTACATCTCTTGGAGGCTGCAGCGTGCAGGACTGACCTGATCAGCCCTGCGATCGTCTCGCCGTGAGATGTAAGGAGGGCTCCTTCTCCGGGGGGGAGAAGGATTTCTCACGAAGCGGGGGCGCGCGCCGGAACCCCTCTCTCATGGAGAGAGGGAGGGGCCCGCCGCGTAGCGGYGGGAGGGTGAGWGGGTAGGCGAAGCCCCTGGACGATCTKGGCGCSGTTGCGAGSGATGTGCCGGCACGCCGGCCGARGGTGTAACCACTCACCCTCCCAYGCTTCGCGTGGGCCCCTCCCTCTCTCTCAGAGAGAGGGATTTAAGGGGATTGCGCCGCCTCTATCCCCGGCGTTCGCGAAACCGAACCCAGCGAAATCAACGACTTCTCACTTTTACACGCTCCTGAATGATCCGCGTTCAGCCCCGCCCCATACTCACAGCTGTCCCCGTCGCAAGGGGAGGGCGCTTGGATCCGGCCCGAAGCGGCGGCGGGGATAGGTTGAGCGGGGCCGCTGGCGGTTCCCGGCGACCTCGTCAGGTCGCGCGGCTTACTCTTTAGGAGCGCGTGCGAGTGGCGGGATCGTCCGGGATCAAGCCGTCAGCGAAACGACAGGGCGGTGATCGATCCAAAACCGCCTATCGTGGATCGCCGAGCTGGAGACGGAGTAGCCGATCCAGTTGGTCCACGCCCGT
Organism: Caulobacter sp. P4_E5; assembly: GCF_056401555.1. Taxonomy (NCBI): domain Bacteria; kingdom Pseudomonadati; phylum Pseudomonadota; class Alphaproteobacteria; order Caulobacterales; family Caulobacteraceae; genus Caulobacter; species Caulobacter sp. P4_E5. Next base: position 224 of record NZ_JBFUJD010000164.1, on the reverse strand, counting down.
CCGGGGGTAACGGAGGCCCGAGCAGATAACGCTCACGCCCGCCGTCCTCACGGCAGAGAACAGCCTGGCGGAGCGGTAAGCGAGCCGAAACACACAAACCATCACGGTCTCCGGGTTCGCCCGGCCGCTCCGTCGCCTCCCCAACCAACTTCAGCGGTGAACCGCGTGAAGCCGATGTCACTTGCCCCCACCTGGCCGCTTCGCGGCCGTCCGCCCCCGGAGGG
>NZ_JBFUJD010000163.1:0-1343 GCF_056401555.1 Caulobacter sp. P4_E5 | reverse complement strand
GCCTGACGCTGCAGGAGCGTTGGTTCACCGACGGCAACTACGGCAACCAGTACGTCGTCTGCGCCCCCGGGACCTGCCCCGCCTCGACGCCCAACGCCCCGACGATCGACAAGAACTTCATGCCGGGCGCGTTCTACATGGACGTCGGCGGAACATACGCCATCCGCCAGGACGTGACGGCCTACTTCAAGGTCGACAACCTGTTCGACCGCGCTCCGGCCAAGTCGCCGAACTATGCCAATCCGGCGCTGTACGACATCGTCGGCCGGATGTACCGCGCGGGCGTCCGCTTCCGGTTCTGATCGCTCGGGCCGCGCCGGCGACGGCGCGGCCGCATCGCCTTGTGGCCGATCACCCACCTCCTCCGATCGGCCATCCCGGCCGGCGCCTCCTTCCAGGCGCCGGCCGTCTTTTCGTCGAAGATCTGGCGGGCGGCCGCTAGCGCGGGTTCGCTAAGTCGCCCCTGATGGTTAAGGTTGAACCTGAGGTCTGACCTCTCCTTCCGCGATGGCGGCCCGCATGGCGCCTTAGTCGCGCGACTGGAGCGAATTTCCTTGGCATTACCGTAAGATGCGCTGAGCCTCTGAAGGCTTCCGCGCCGCCAAATTGCCTGACAACTTGCCAAGGCCGGCCCGGTTGCGCTTATAGGATGCTTCCACACCCAGGAGCCCCATGCCCATGCCGACGGACGCGCCGGACGACAAGCCGATCACGCGATCGGCCAAGGGGTCTGGACGACGTCTGCGCGGGGCGGTGGCCCACTATCTTGGAACGGCCATCGTCTCAGGCGAGATCGCGCCTGGCGAGACGCTGAGCGGAGAGATCGCCAACGCCGCGGCGCTGGACGTCTCGCGAAGCGCCTATCGCGAGGCGGTCCAGGTCCTGACCGCCAAGGGCCTGGTGGAGAGCCGGCCCAAGGCTGGCACCCGGGTTCTTCCTCGCAACCGGTGGCACATTCTCGACCCCATGGTTCTGGCCTGGGCGTTCTCGGCCGAGCCGGACGCCGGCCTGGTGCGCGACCTCTTCGAACTGCGCGCGGTGGTCGAACCGGCCGCGGCGCGGTTCGCCGCCGAGCGCCGGGACAAGGACGACATCAAGGCGATGAAGGACGCCCTGGCCGGCATGCGACGCCATACCCTGGCCACGGAAGCCGGCCGCGCGGCCGACCGAGCCTTTCACGACGCCCTTCTGCGCGCCTCGCACAACGACGCGATGATCGCACTCAGCGCCAGCATCAGCGCCGCGGTCAGCTGGACGACCGAATTCAAGCAGCGCTCGCGCGCCCTGCCCCGCGATCCGGTGCCCGATCACGCCAGGGTCTGCGACGCCATCGTMGCTGGAGA
>NZ_JBFUJD010000162.1:0-1421 GCF_056401555.1 Caulobacter sp. P4_E5 | reverse complement strand
GGGGAGCGATCCGGCCGCGCGGGCGCAAGAAATAACCAAGCCTCGAGGTACAGAAGACGTGTCACGTCTGGTGATGAAGTTCGGCGGCACGTCGGTGGCCGACCTGGAGCGCATCCGCCGGGTGGCGCGCCTGGTCGCCGCCGAGGTCGCGACTGGCAAGCAGGTGGCGGTGGTCGTGTCGGCCATGTCGGGCAAGACCAATGAGCTGGTCGCCTGGACCGACGGCTCGGGCCGCGCCGCCCAGGGCATTCCGGAATCCGACGACGAGTACGACGCCGTCGTCGCCTCGGGCGAACAGGTCACGGCCGGCCTGCTGGCCATGACCCTGCGCAACATGGGCCACAAGGCCCGCTCGTTCCTGGGCTGGCAGGTGCCGATCCTGACCAACGCGGCCCACGGCAGCGCCCGCATCGAGGACATTCCGCCCGAAAACCTGGAAGCCTGTTTCGCGGCCGGCGAGATCGCCGTCATCGCCGGCTTCCAGGGCGTGACCAGCGACCAGCGCATCACCACCCTGGGCCGGGGCGGCTCGGACACCTCTGCAGTGGCCATCGCCGCGGCGGTCAAGGGCGCGTGCGACATCTATACGGACGTGGACGGGGTCTACACCACCGACCCGCGGATCGAGAGCAAGGCCAAGCGCCTGGCCAAGATCAGCTACGAAGAGATGCTTGAAATGGCCTCGCTAGGGGCCAAGGTGCTGCAGACCCGTTCGGTCGAGATGGCCATGGCCCATCGCGTCCCGGTGCGGGTGCTGTCGAGTTTCGTCGAGCCGGGCGAAGCGCCCGGACAAGGTACGATCGTCTGCGACGAGGAAGAAATCATGGAAAAGCGCATCGTCTCGGGCGTCGCCTACAGCCGCGACGAAGCCAAGATCACCCTGCTGGGCCTGCCCGACCATCCGGGCGTGTCCTCGCAGATCTTCGGCCGCCTGGCCGACGCCAACGTCAATGTCGACATGATCGTGCAGTCGCGCGCCCGCAGCGCCGACACCGCCAACATGGAGTTCACGGTCGGCAAGCGTGACGCCGCCCGCGCCGTCGAGATCGTCCGCGCCGCCCGCGACGAGATCGGCTTCGAGGACGTCGCGGTCAACGAGGACGTCGCCAAGGTGTCGGTGATCGGCGTCGGCATGCGCAGCCACGCCGGCGTCGCCCAGTCGATGTTCGCGGCCCTGGCCGAGAAGAACATCAACATCCAGGTCATCTCGACCTCGGAGATCAAGATCAGCGTCCTGATCGACGCGGCCTATACCGAGCTGGCCGTGCGGGCCCTGCACGCGGTGTACGGACTGGATCAGCTGTAAGATTTGRGCGGAGGGGACGCCCCCTCCGTCACGTCGCCTATCGGCGCCGCGCCACCTCCCCCGTTTCACGGGTGAGGAGGATGCCGCTTCCTCCTCCCATGCGAAGCGGGGGAGG
>NZ_JBFUJD010000161.1:0-1533 GCF_056401555.1 Caulobacter sp. P4_E5 | reverse complement strand
TGCGCCGGCCCCTGGGTCCCGGATAGCCTCTGCGAGGCTTCCGGGATGACGAGAGTTTTGGCTTCGGATAGCGACGGGCGCGCAGTCGAGCCCGCTCTGAACGTCAATGGGTGTCGTAGACCGCCTTGCCGCCGTTGAGGGCGAAGGCTTCCTCGGGCGACAGCACCAGCTTCTTGCGGCCGAACGCGGCGAAATAGGCGATGCCCACCGCGAACCAGACGGCCACCCCGATGACGCCGGTCCGATAGATCGGGTCCTTCAGCTGGTAGAAGATCGTCACCAGCGAGATGATCACCGTCACGCCAGCGCCGGCCACGCCGAATACGCTCTTGTAGGGCCGCTCCATGTCCGGGAGCTTCTGGCGCAGCAGGATGTAGGACAGGCCTTGGGCCACGTAGGACAACATGGCCCCGAACACGGCCATGTTCAGCAGGGTGCCGCCGATCACCGCCGCGCCCTTCTCGGCCCCGAGCGCGAACCAGACGACCAGCATCACGGCCAGGCCGGCCAGCGATCCGGTGATCAGGGCCACGTCCGGGGTCTTGCGCACGCCGTGGGTCACCGACAGGGCGCGGGGGAAGTAGCCGGCCCGCGACAGCGAATAGATCTGCCGGCCATAGGCGAAGATGATCGCGTGGAAGCTGGCTACAAGGCCCGCCACGGCCACCGCCGCCAGCACCTTGGCCAGCGAGCCGCCATAGATCGCCCGGAAGCCGTCCAGGATCGGCTCGCCGGACTTGGACAGGGCGAAGGCCCCGGCCGGAATCGAGCTGTTCAGCCACAGCACCAGCAGGGCCGAGACGATCAGGGTCAGCATGCCCAGGATGATGCCCTTGGGCAGGTCGCGCTGCGGCGTGTGGGATTCCTCGGCCGCCAGGGGCAGCTGCTCGATGGCCAGGAACAGCCAGACCGCGAACGGCAGCTGGGCCAGGGCCCCGCCCATCCCGGCCGGCAGGAACGGCCCGTGGCCGTCCTTCAGCTCGGTCCCGCCGGGGCCGACGTTGAGGGCGTATTTGGCGAAGTCGGCGTGGGGGAAGGCGCTGACCCAGAACACCGCCAGGCAGGCCAGGGCCAGCAGGGTGATGAACACCGTGAAGCGGAACGACATCGCCACGCCGCCGGCGTTCAGTCCGACGAACACGACATAGGCCCCGATCCAGTAGAGCGGCTGGACCCAAGCCGGTGTCCCGAAGATGCCGCCCAGATAGCTGCCGATGAAGAAGCAGACCACGGCCGCGGTCAGCACGTATTCGACGTTCTCGCACAGGCCGGTGATGAAGCCGCCCCACGGGCCCATCGCGGACCGGGCGAAGGAGTAGGCCCCGCCGGTGTGCGGCTGGGCTGCGGCCATCTCGGCGATCGAGAAGGTCAGGCCCAGATACATGACGGTGATGATCAGGGTGGCGACCAGCATGCCGCCCCAGCCGCCGACGCCCATCCCCAGGTTCCAGCCCGAGAACTGGCCCGAGATCACCGCGCCGACGCCCAGCGCCCACAGCGAGAACACGCCTGCATAGCGCTTGAGACCACGCG
>NZ_JBFUJD010000160.1:0-1594 GCF_056401555.1 Caulobacter sp. P4_E5 | reverse complement strand
GGATCGTCGGTGGTTGGCGACTGTCGGATCCGCTCGTCGGTCGGCAGCAGGTCGGCGCGGGTGCGGCCGAAGTCGACGCCGACGCGGCGGAACAGATTCCGGTGGTCGGCCTGGTGCTCGGCCAGGATCTTCGCCCAGGGCTTGCCGGCCAGCCTAGCTAGGGTCGCCCTGTTCAAGGCGATCGGATCGCCCGAGACGTCGTCATAGCGGCGATAGCTGGTCGCCGCCGCGATCAGCAGCAGCACTTCGTCGGCGCCCTTCACCGAAAGCTTATCGCCCTGCCCGACCACCTGGCCGCCCTTGGCGCGGACCTCGACGCGGCACTCGAACGTCAGCTTGGCTGGAACGCCCTGCTGGCTTTCATTGGCGCCCGTCAGCACCAGCGCATGTCCATCGACGGTGGTGACCGGCTTGGACTTCATCGGACTGGCGTAGCTCAGATCAACGCTGATCGACGCCTTGCGGCTGCTCGTCAGGCGCACCGCGATGACGCCGCCGGGCGCGCTGCCGATCACCTCGCGCACATGGCGGACGCCGTCGGCGGTGAAGCTCGTGGTGGCGATCGCACCGTCGAGGTCGAGGTCGCGGACATAGTCGGCGCCCACCTCGGTCAGACCCGGGAAATCCAGCTTCAGGTCGCCGATCGTCTGGTAGGACATCTGGCGCTTGGGGACGCCCAGGAACTTGGCCTCGGCCAGATCCGTGGCCTTGGCGTATTCGCCAGCGTCGATCAGGCGGCGGATCTCCGGCAGAGCCGCCAGCGACTCGGGATTGGCCGGGTCATAAGGGCCGCCCGCCCACAGGGTGTCCTCGTTCAGTTGCAGCCGTTCGGCCGCGACGCCGCCGAACACCATGGCGCCGAGCTTGCCAGAGCCGACCGGCAGCGCCTCGACCCACTCCTTGGCCGGCTGGCGATACCATAGGCGCTGCGGCGCGACCTTGGGCGTGGCGGCGCGGGCCGAACCGATCGACGCCGCCAAAAGCGATGCGCCGCCCATGGCGGTCAGTGCTGTTCTGCGGGTCGCTTCCATGTCCGTTTCCTCATGCTATCCCGCGACCAGTATTCGACCGGCTCACGGCAATTTTCATATCTAAAATGGATTTTGCATGCGGATAGCAAGGCTAAACCTAGGGGATCAGATAGCGGCGCAGAGTCGGCACGGACTTCGCGAGTTCGTCGGTGACGATCGTCGAGAAATAGTCGGCGCCGACGACGCCCAGATGCGTGTAGTCGAACGATAGCTTGGCCTGACCCATAGGCTCGACGGCGGCGTTGTTCTGGGTTGTCGGCGTGGCGCCCGGCGCCGCGGGGGTCGGCGGAGCGGCGCTGATCGTCGTGCCGGTCTTGCCGGCGGCCTCGACCACCTCGGGCGGCGGCGGACGCTGGGCGAACTTCATGGCCTCGACCGGGCCCATGGCCTGGACGGCGGCCTGGCTGCGGGCGTGCAGATCGACGACGGGGGTCTCGGTCTCGGCCGCCACCTTGCGGACCGCCTCGGCCCACGGCCCAAGGTCGTCGAGCAGCTTGCCGTCCTTGAACTGGCGGCGCGTCAGGGGCGTGACCAGGATCGGCTTGCCGCCGGCCGCCCTCACC
>NZ_JBFUJD010000159.1:0-1691 GCF_056401555.1 Caulobacter sp. P4_E5 | reverse complement strand
CGTCTGGGCCAGGCCGTTGGCCACGCGCGGCGGCGGATCCTTGTCGGCCGCTAGCGCGCCGGTCGGAACACCGAGAGTCAGGGCGAGCGCGGCCAGCAGGGCGGCGAGGCGCTCAGGCGATTTCGACATCGGATTTTCCTTTCGCGCCGACGAGGCGCGCGAGCGCCTGGGCGTGGGTGGGCATGCGCTCGACGGCCTGCAGGCAAGCGATGCGCACCTGCTGCAGGCGCTCGGCCATCAGCCGCTCGTCCATCAGGTCGGCCAGCGGGTCGTAGCCCTCGGGCTCGCCCTCCTGGCCCATCATGATCGCCAGCCAATTCGGTTCCTGGAAGATGGTCTGGTTGGGGAAGATCGTGGCGCCGCGCGTGCGGAACAGCGCCATCTTCTCGCGCAGGGAGTCGGGCAGGGCCATGTGGCGCAGGCGGTCCCACAGCGGTTCGCCGACCCGACGGTTGGCGTGGTAGTGATAGATCAGGAAGTCCCGGATCTGCTCCATCTCCTCGCCCATGATCCGGTTGTAGATCCCCGCCGCGGCCGGATCGTTCTTGGCTAGCGGGAAGCTGCCCGCCAGCTTGATCAGGCCGTGCTGGATCAAGTGGATCGAGGTTGATTCCAGAGGCTCCAGGAACCCGCTCGACAGGCCGATGGCCGCGCAGTTCTTGACCCGTGACTGCTTGCGCCGGCCGGTGGTGAACCGCAGGAAGCGAGGGTCGGCCAGGGCCTTGTTGTCGGGATGCTCGCGCGCCAGGCTGGCCAACAGGACGTCGGCCGCCGCCTCGTCGCCGATATGGTCGCTGACATAGACATAACCATTGCCGGTCCGGTGCTGCAGCGGGATGCGCCAGCGCCAGCCGGCCGTGTCGGCGATGGCGCGCGTATAAGGAATGGGGTCCTCGAACCGCGCCGAAGGGACCGCCACCGCGCGGTCGGCCGGCAGGAACTGGGACCAGTCGTCGTAGCCGACCTTCAACGCGTCGCCGATCAGCAGCCCCCGGAAGCCCGAGCAGTCGATGAAGAAGTCGCCAGCCAGGGTCTCGCCATCGTCGAGGGCCAGCGTGGCGATCGTGCCGTCCAGCGGATCCAGGTCGGCGCCGCGAATGGTGCGTTCGACCCGTCGCACGCCGCGCGCCTCGGCGACCTCGCGCAGGAGCTTGGCGTAGAGCGAGGCGTCGAAGTGATAGGCATGGGCCATGGCCGCGCGCGGGTCACGCGGGTCGTCGACGCGCCAGTCGAACCGGCCCGCCTTGGCCGCCAGGCAGCTGAGCGAGAACTCGGCGAGATCGGCCTTGTAGCCCAGTCGCCGCGCGCGCAGCCAATAGGCGTGGAAGGACACCCCCTCCATCGGCGCGCCGTAGTAGCCGAACGGGTGCAGATAGCGTCCTGCCGGGTCGCCCCAGCCGACGAACTCGATCCCCAGCTTGAACGAGCCCTGGGTGGCCGCTAGCATCCTGCCTTCGTCGACGCCGACCACCTTGTTGAAGAAGGTGATCGGCGGAATGGTCGCCTCGCCGACCCCGACGATGCCGATCTCGGCCGACTCCACCAGGGTGATCCGCATCTGCTGCGGTGTGAAGACCTTGGAGAAGAAGGCTGCGGACATCCATCCGGCCGTGCCGCCGCCGACGATCACCAGGTGGGAGATCTTTCCCGTATTTTCCATGCCGCCCTCTTGTGGGGTCGCCCGCACAAGC
>NZ_JBFUJD010000158.1:0-1816 GCF_056401555.1 Caulobacter sp. P4_E5 | reverse complement strand
GTCTATGGCCGCTACGCCAACGGTTTCCAGACCAACAACACCGATCCGATCACCAAAATCGAGCTGTATGAAGCTGGCGTGCGCTTCGAGTACGGCCGCCTGCTCAGCGCCTCGGCGACGGTGTTCAAAACCAACTTCGACAACCAATTCTACAATTTCATCGACCCGTCTGATCCAACGAAGCAGACCAGCTTCCTGGCCGACCTCAAGACCACCGGCGTGGAAGTCGACGCCTTGGTGCGGCCCACGGACCGGTTTTCGGTCAATTTCTCGGGTGTGATCCAGGATCCGACGCTGAACAATCTGAGCCTGAACGGCGTGCCGCAGCCGACCTATGACGGCAATCGCCCCGAGCGCACGCCATCGCGGCTGTTCACGATCACGCCGAGCTTCAAGCTGCCCAATGGCTTGGGCGAGGTTTATGCCCGGTACAAATATGTCGGCAAGATCTACGCCGACTCCGGCAACGGCGTGGCCCTGCCGTCCTATGGCGTGACCAGCGCGGGGGTCACCCTGAACGTGAAGGACAATCTCCAGGTCAACCTCAACGTCGACAACATCTTTGACGTTGTCGGTCTGACCGAGGGCAACCCGCGCCAAGGCCAGACCCAGAACGCGTCCTCGGGCTATTTCTACGCCCGCGGCATCGTGGGAAGGACCTATGGCGGCTCGCTCACGCTCCGCTTCTAGGACGCGGGATCAGTAGACCAGGCGGCGGTCGCACCAAGCGTCCGCCGCCTTTCGCGCGGTTGGAGAGGCTGGATGTTCAAGAACTTTCGATGGGCGGCGATCGGCGTCCTGCTGTCGCTGACCGTCTCGAGCCAGGTTTTGGCCAGGCCGGACCTGGCCTACCAGCTGACCGAGGGGCAGAACCTCAACGCCTTCGTGCGCGAAGACACTGTCGCCGCGCACCTGTTGCTGCGCAACGGCGTCGACCCCCGCATTCTGGTCGCCTTCCCGGCGGGGAACAGCGGCGTTGGCCTGTGGTTCGAGCCGATGGCCAAGGCCGCGACTTGGCGTCTCGACCAGCCGCCGCGGCCGGTCCGCCGCGGCGCGCTCAACGGCGTGATCGCCCACGCCAGCCTCGACGCGCCGAAGCTGGTTCCCAAGCAGGCGGTGCTCTCCAACGTCCGCTATCTGCGGGACTATCAGGCAGTCGGTCGCTTTCCGGCCGAGGTCGCGGCCGAGCCGATCATCAAGGGCGACACCATCACCTGGCGTCGCGGTCGCCTTGACGGCGGACCCGGCTATGAGCTGACGATCCGCGTCATCGGCGGACGCCTCGATCGGGGCGCCATCGTCGCCGGAGCCGATGGGCGGATCGCGCTGGAGATCACGGCGCTGAGCGGCGATCCGCCGCTGACGCCGCTGCCGGTCGGAGAGCTTCTCAATTCCCACGCCGCCGCCGACCCCGGCGCCCGCGACGCCCTGGCCTTCCTTAGCTATCGCGAGAAGTTCCTGGCCGGCTCCTGGCGTTTCAACACCTATTTCGGCCGTGACACCCTGATGTCGGTGCGGCTGCTGATGCCGGCCCTGCGGCCGGCGGCGGTCGAGGCTGGCCTCAACTCAGTGCTGGCGCGACTGTCGCCCGGCGGCGAGGTCGCGCACGAAGAGGGCATCGGCGAGTTCGCCGTCGTCCAGAACCGCAAGGCCGGGCGCGATGGCGACGCCGCCGAGCTCGACTATGGCATGGTCGATGACGACTACATGCTGGGCGCTGTGGCCGCCGACTACCTGCAAGGCCCCGGGCAGGCGCGGGCGCGGGCCTGGCTGGCCCAGCCCCTGGCCAGCGAGAGCCAGCCCGGGTCCCGTACGC
>NZ_JBFUJD010000157.1:0-1954 GCF_056401555.1 Caulobacter sp. P4_E5 | reverse complement strand
CCTGGCCGCCCTGTTCCCGATCCTGCGCGAGCGCCTCGAGACCAGCGGCCGCCTGGCCTGGGTCGAGGAGGAGATGACCGCCATCTCCGACCCGGCCGCCTACGACGTCGATCCGGAAAAGGCCTGGCGCCGCCTGCGTCCGCGCAAGACCGCGCCGAAATACCTGGCCGTGTTCAAGGCCGTCGCCGCCTGGCGCGAGCGCACTGCCCAGAGCCGCGACCAGCCGCGCGGCCGCATCCTCAAGGACGAGGCCATCGACGAGCTGGCCACCCAGGCGCCGACCAGCCTGGACGCCCTGAACAACCTGCGCGGCGTGCCCAAGGGCTTCGGCGGCAGCAAGTTCGGCCCCGACCTGCTGGCCGCGATCAAGGCCGCCCTGGCCGATCCGGAAGGCTACGCTCCGATCGTCGACAAGCCCGGCCCGCCACCGCCCCAGAACGCCGGCGCGGTGGTCGAGCTGCTCAAGGTGCTGCTGAAGGCGCGGGCCGAAGAGGCGGGCGTGGCCTCCAAGCTGATCGCCACGGTCTCGGACCTGGAGAAGATCGCCGCCGACGACAACGCCACCACCCCGGCCCTCACGGGTTGGCGCCGCGACGCCTTCGGGGCCGACGCCCTGAAGATCAAGCGCGGCGAGCTGGCCCTGGTGCTGGACGGCGCCAAGGTCCGCGTCGTCGAGGTCCGCCGGGCGCCCAAGGCCGAATAGGCGGCTTAGTTACCCGAACAGGGCAACCCTTCGGGCTATCGCGCTTTCGATACCCGAATCGGGTCCGGTCGCGCGCTGTGGTAAAGCTTGCTAACGTACAACGATGCGGCGCGCTCACGCCCATAGGTGGAGCGCGTCGAGTACGGGGGTCGCTTTGGGTGCTTTCTGGGAAAAACTGGCGGTCGCCTATCGACCGGCCGCGGTGTCCCGTCGGCAGCAGGTGCCTCTGAGGCTCTTCGTCATCCTGGTGCTATGCGGCCTGGCGTTCCTGTACGCCGATCTGAAGTTCCTGTTCGCCTGGTCCGCCGCCTATTTGGTCGTGCAGGTCGCCGAGCTGCTGGCCCTGAAGCGGTTCCTGGGTCACGCCCGGCCGGGGCGCGCCGTGGCGCTGAACCTCGTCACCGACCTGGTCATGGCCACCACCTTCGGCTGGCTGGCCATTCCGCTGTGGTCGATCGGCACGCCGCTGGGCGCCGCCGCCGCGGTGCTGCTGCTGTCCGGATCGATCTTCACGGCCCTGATGGGCGCGGAGGGCTGTCTGGCCGCCTTCGGCTCGGCGGTGGCGCCGCACCTGGTCTATCTGTTCGTGACGCCGCTGGTGGCCGGAGACCTGAGCGATCCGGTCATGCCGTTCTTCCTGGCCGGCGTCGGCCTGTTCTGCCTGACCCTGGCCATGGTGTTCCTGTGGTCGCGGCGAGCCATGGAGGCCGAGCGCGCCGCGCGGCGGGCGGCCGAGGCCCAGACGGCGGCCAAGTCGGCCTTCATCGCCATGGTCAGCCACGAGCTGCGCACCCCGATCAACGCCATCCTGAACGGCGCCGAGGCCCTGGAGCGAGACAAGTCCGACGCCTCGCTGATCGCCGACGCCGGCCTGATGATGCGAAGCCTGCTGAACGACCTGCTGGACCTCTCCAAGATCGAGGCCGGCCGCATGGGCGTGGAAGTGGTCGACTACGATCTGCGCGCCCTGGTCGCCGACGCGGTCGGCTTCTGGCGGGGCGCGGCCGACGTCAAGGGCGTGGGCCTGTCCCTGCTGGGCGCCGAGGCCTTGCCGCGCTGGGTGCGCGGCGATCCCATGCGCGTGCGCCAGGTCCTGAACAACCTGCTCAGCAACGCCATCAAGTTCACGGCCGAGGGCGCCGTGCGGGTCAAGGTTCGCGTTGAACCCGGCAGGGCGCGCACGGTCACGATCGTGGTGCGCGACACGGGCCCCGGCCTCGCCGACGATCAGATCGAGCGCCTCTTCACCCC
>NZ_JBFUJD010000156.1:0-2128 GCF_056401555.1 Caulobacter sp. P4_E5 | reverse complement strand
AGCGCCCCCTCCACCGCTTCGCGGTCCCCCTCCCCCGTTTCACGGGGGAGGATGAGAGCGGACAGATCGATCACGCGGCGCCCCCGATGTGGGTCAGCCCGCCCATATAGGGCTGCAGCGCCGCCGGGATGTGGATGCGGCCGGCTTCGTCCTGATAGTTCTCCAGCACGGCCACCAGGGTGCGGCCGACGGCCAGGCCCGAGCCGTTCAGGGTGTGGACGAAGTGGCCGCCCTTCTCGCCGGTCTTGCGGAAGCGGGCGTCCATGCGGCGGGCCTGGAAGTCGCCGCAGTTCGAGCACGAGCTGATCTCGCGGTACATGTTTTGCGACGGCAGCCAGACTTCCAGGTCGTAGGTCTTCTTGGCGCCAAAGCCCATGTCGCCCGTGCACAGCAGCATGGTGCGGAACGGCAGCTCCAGCTTCTTCAGCACGGCTTCCGCGCACTCGACCATGCGCTGGTGCTCGGCGTCGGACTGGTCCGGCGTGGTGATCGAGACCAGCTCGACCTTGTAGAACTGGTGCTGGCGGATCATGCCGCGCGTGTCGCGACCTGCCGATCCGGCCTCGGCGCGGAACGACGGCGTCAGCGCCGTCAGCCGCATCGGCAGCTCTTCCTCGGCGATCAGCTGCTCGCGGACGATGTTAGTCAGCGAGACTTCGGCAGTGGGGATCAGCCAGCGGCGCTCCCGATCTTCATCGTCCAACTGCACGTCGAACGCCTTCTCCAAGCTCTTGTAGGATTCCTCGCGAGTAGCTGGCTCCTGAGTGGCGATGTCGCGCAGCCCTTCGCGAATGACGCGCGATGTAGAGAGACCGTTTCCGACTGCAAACAGGTCTTCTTTGAACTTCGGCAGCTGCCCCGTGCCGAACAGCGCCTCATCCTTGACCAGCAGTGGCGGCGAGATCTCGGTGTAGCCGTGCTCGACCGTCTGCAGGTCCAGCATGAACTGGCCGATGGCGCGCTCGAGACGGGCGATTTCCTTCTTGAGGACCACGAAGCGCGCGCCGCTCATGCGGGCGGCGGCCTCGAAGTCCATGCCGCCCAGGGCCGCGCCCAGGTCGACGTGGTCCTTGGGCGCGTTCAGGCGGCCGGCCGGCAGCTTGCTGGCGTCGCCCCAGCGGCGCTGCTCGACATTGCCGCTCTCGTCCTCGCCCGCCGGGACCTCGGGGGCCGGGATGTTGGGCAGGCTGGCCAGCAGGTCCTTCAGCTTACCGCCGACCAGAGCTTCCTCTTCGGCGGCGGTGGCCATGACGCCTTTCAGCGCCTCGACCTCGGCCATCAGGCGCGCGGCCTCGGCCTCGTCCTTCTTGGCCTTGGCCTGGCCGATCAGCTTGGAGCTCTCGTTGCGCCTGGCCTGGGCTTCCTGCAGGGCCGTCTGGGCCGCGCGCAGCTGGGCGTCCAGCTTGACGGCCTCGGCGGCCGCGCCCGACCGACCCTTGGCCGACCACGCGCGGTCGAAAGCATCGGGATTGTCGCGGATGGCCTTGATGTCGTGCATCGAACGTAAGCTCGGGAGAAGTCGAGGAGAAACGCCCTCTCTAAGGCGCGTCGGCGGGGGCGCCAAGCTTTCCGGGTCGACCGGCCCTCTCTCAACGGCTTCGTGATCCGGCCGCGGCCGCGGCCGCCCTGCCCTTCATTGCGCGAAAACCCGAAAATTCGAAACATGCGACCGGATGACGCACGTTCAAAAGACGATCATTTCGCCGTTTTACGGCCAAGCTGCACGAATTCTCCGCCTGTTAACGAAAATTATCCGCGCTTCCACACCCCGGATTAATCCAGAGGGCCCAAAAGCCGCGTCCAATTCAGTGCGCTTACAAATCAAGGCCCTCCCCGGCCAGCATCCGATCATTCGAAGGACTTTAGACCCATGAAGACGTTCGCCGCTTTCGCCGCCCTCGCCATCGCCGCCGCCACCGCCGTCGCCCCGGCCAGCGCCAAGTCCATCAGCAACGAAGTTCGCGTTTCGATCGCGGGCAAGAACTCGGTGCAGATCGAAAACGAGATCAAGGCCGCCGCCAACGCCGTCTGCGCCGCCGGCGCGAAGATCGCCGCCCAGGACTGCGTCGACGGCGCCCTGATGAGCGCGCACCGCCAGCTGGCCTCGATACCGCCAGCTGGCCTCGAT
>NZ_JBFUJD010000155.1:0-2139 GCF_056401555.1 Caulobacter sp. P4_E5 | reverse complement strand
GGTCAGGGCCAGCAGCGAAACAAGACAGAGAGCGACCGGACGGATCATCAAGGTTTCCTCGCCGGCGCGTCGACTGCGCGCCTTGGCCGCGAAGCTAGCGGTAAGAAGACAGCGTTGTCACTAGCTTTGTTACCGTTATCTTTTCAGCGTCGCCGCTGTCGCCTGGACACCGGTGTCAGGCGGCGTAAGACAGGGACAAACGAGAATCCCGGGAGGACGTCATGCTCAGTCGCCGCCAAGCCTTGGGAGGCGCCGCCGCCGGGAGCGCGCTGCTGGCGGCCGGGCCGGTCCTGGCGCGAGGCGGCGCCGACGCGGCGCTCAAGACCCTGCTCGACAAGCTGGYCAAGGGCGGTCCAGCGGTCGAACGGCTGGCGGCGCTGAAGGCTTTTCCAGCCGAGAGCCTGTCGCCGAACGCGCGCCTGGATCGCGATTCCGTTCTCCAGGCCTTCGAGACCGAGGCCGAGATCGCCCGCCGCTTCCCGTTCGGAACGGGGCCGGGCTCGCCCTATGTCGTCACCACCCGCGCCGGGACGTGGCTGAAGGCCGCCGATGCGGTGAAAGCCGGCGGCGACGCCCCGTCGGCCCTGGTCGCCAAGCTGGACGCCGAAACCGACAAGCTGCGCGCCGACGCGGCGCTGGGCGTGATCCCGCCGGCCTTCGTGATCGACAAGGTCGCGGCGGGCCTGGCCAAGGCGGCCGCCGGGGCGCCAGCGGATCTCGGCGCTGCTCTGGGCCGCCAGAGCGAAGCGCTGATCGCCCTCAGGCCCAAGGCCGGCGAAGGCGCGGGCGTGCGCTTCAAGGACGCCCAGGCCTATTACGAACTGGTGCTGAAGCTGAACCTCGGCATGGCGATCACCCCGGCCGAGGCGCACGCGCGAGGCCTGGAGGCCGCCCGGATGTTCAGCGCGCGCGCCGACAGGCTGCTGCGGGCGCGGGGCCTAACGAAGGGGACGGTCGGCGCCCGGCTCGCGGTCCTGTCGCGCGACCCGCGCTGGCTCTACAGCGACGACGACGCCGGCCACGACAAGCTGGTGGCCGACATGAACGTCTGGCTGGAGAAGGCCAAGGCGCGGCTTCCCCGGTCGTTTGGCGCGGTTCCGCCCGGGACCCTGACGGCGCGGATCTCGCGGATGTCACAGGCCGACGAAGCCGCCGCGCGCCAGGGTTATCGCGACCCGCCCAGCTTCGACGGCAAGCGGCCGGGGGCCTATTTCGTCGATCTCGCCGCCATCCGCAGCCGGCCCAGCTGGACCCTGCCTAGCGTCGTCCACCACGAGAGCGTGCCGGGTCACATGCTGCAGATCCCGCTGGAGGAAGGCTCCGGCGCGCATCCGCTGCGCTCGCGCCTGGCCTGTCCCGGCTTCGTCGAGGGCTGGGCGATCTATGCCGAGCAGGTCGCCGACGAGGAGGGCGCCTTCGCCGGCGATCCGCTGTCGGAGCTGGGCTATGTGCAGTGGATGCTGTTCCGCGCCGGGCGCCTGGCAGTCGACACGGGGATGCACGTCAAGGGCTGGACCCGGGCCAAGGCCGAGGCCTGGTTCGCCGACCTGCAAGGCCCGCCACCAGTGTTCGCGCCGATCGCCCAGGATGTCGAACGCGCCGCGATCGGTCCGGGCGGTCCGGCCGGGCAGGGGCTGGCCTGGCTGGAGCTGGTCCGCCTGCGCGAGGCGGCCCGCCGGCGTCAGGGCCGTGGCTTCAACCTCAGGGCCTTCCACGACACGGTGCTGTGGCCCGGGACCCTGCCGCTGGCGACGCAGCGCGCCCGGGCGCTCGGCTAAAACGAAAACGCCGCCCGAGCGGATCGGGCGGCGTTCGAAGCGGCTCCCGAAGGACGCCTAGTTCTGCGGCGGGGCGCCTTCCGGCGGCGGGGAGCCCCCGGGGGGCGGGAAGCCTTGCTGCATGCGACGGGCGCGCATCTGTTCGAAGGCGGTCTTCAGCTCGGCGAGCGTGACCTTGCCGTCCTTGTCGGCGTCGATCATGGCGAAGCGATCTTCCGGACGGCCGGCGMCGGTCCATTCGGCCTTGTCGACCACGCCGTCGGCATTGGCGTCCCAGCGCTTGAAGATGTCTTCCGGGGCCGGCATCTGGCGCGGGGCTCCGGGCGGCGGGCCTTCCTGGGCCAGGGCGGCGCCGGCGGCC
>NZ_JBFUJD010000154.1:0-2183 GCF_056401555.1 Caulobacter sp. P4_E5 | reverse complement strand
CGCCAAGCCGGTCGACGAGGCGCGTTCGATCCTTTCGACGCTGGGCTATGCCTACCAGTTCGATGCGACGCTCTACGCGCAGTACCTGCGCCGCCTCTCCGAAGCCGCGGGCGTCACGCGCCACGAAGGCAAACTCGAGGCGGTCGAGCGAGCGCCCGACACAGGCTTTGTCACCGCGCTGACCACCGATCGCGGCGAGCGGCTTGAAGGCGAGCTGTTCCTCGACTGCTCGGGGTTCCGCGCCCTGCTGATCGACGGGATGATGGAGGCCGGCTTCGAGGACTGGTCGCACTGGCTGCCCTGCGACCGGGCTGTCGCCGTTCCGTGCGCCCGCGTGGCTGAAACCACCCCCTATACCCGCGCGACCCTACGCGAGGCCGGCTGGCAGTGGCGCATTCCGCTGCAGCATCGCACCGGCAACGGCTATGTCTATTCCAGCGCCTTCCTCTCGGACGACGAGGCCGCGGCGACCTTGTTGGGCGGCCTGGACGGCGCGGCGCTGGACGCGCCGCGCTTCCTGCGGTTCAAGGCCGGCTTCCGACGCGAGACCTGGCGCAAGAACGTCGTCGCCATCGGCCTCTCGTCCGGCTTTCTGGAGCCGCTGGAGTCGACCAGCATCCACCTGATCCAAAGCGGCATCGCCAAGCTGATCACGCTGTTCCCCGATCGAGATTGCGACCCTGGACTGGCGCGACAGTTCAACACGCTGTTCGGACGCGACATGGATGGGATCAAGGATTTCCTGATCCTGCACTATCACGCCACGGAGGGGCACAAGGCGCCGCTGTGGCGGCATACGCGCCACATGGTCTTGCCCGACAGCCTGGCCGACAAGGAGGAGCAATATCGGCGCGCCGGCCGGCTAATGCTGACGTCCGATGAGCTGTTCCGCGAGGCCAGCTGGCTTGCCGTGCTCGAAGGCCAGGGCGTACGCGCCGAGGGCTATAGTCCGCTGGCCGATACGCTGGATCCGACCCTCAACCGTCAGCAGCTGGAACAGATCGCGGCGGTGATCGCACGCGCGACGCCGACCTTGCCGAAACACGACGACGCGATCGCGGCCCTGATCGGCGGTCAGGCCTCCGCACTAGGCTAAGCGCGCCAGGCCGATCTATCGCGAGCAGCGGCTCCATTCCTGCGCCGTTCCCGCGCCGATGACGAGGCGCCCCGCCTTCACGGTTTTCGCCGCCGGGCGTCGCGGTTCCGGAGGGGGCCGCACCGCCAGATAGACCGTGCTCCACAGCTGCGCCGCGTTGGACTCGTCGACATCGGCCTTGCCCGCGCCGAATGGCACGACCTCGTAGCGGCCGTTCCGGAAGGTCCAGGACCAAAGTTCGGAGCTCTGCACCGCGCCGGCGGCCCGGATCGCCCGCCACAGATGGGCCTGCGCCGCGACGAGCTTGGCGCGCACCGGCGTGGGCAGGTCGCAGCGGGCCAACTGCCGCTCCAGACCAGCGGCCAACAGCGCCTGCTGCCAGGACCAAACCACCGCGCCGTGATAGGCGGCCGGCGTGAAACGCGCCTGCGCCTCGCGATCGGCGAACGCGGCGTTGGCCACGACCAGGCCGACATCGGTCATTAGTCCCGCCGGGAAAGGACGCATGGTCGCGGCGACATAGGTATTGAGATCCGCCGCCGACGGACGGCCGAACAGCAGCGCGAACCCTTCGTCCGAGTTGACGATCGGTACGGGCTTGCCCGTGGCCTCCAGCGACAGGGCGTGGAACACCAGCGGTCGCCCCTCCAGGGCCTTCAGGGCCGGCGCGGCGGGGACGCCCAGGCCGTCGGCGTAGGACCGGACCGACACGGCCGCTTCGGCGGCCGGCAATTCGACCCGGAACAGCGGCGGCGCTTTGGCGCGCCAGACCTGGGCCATCCGAGCGGCGTCGGCGAACAGCGCGCGATCCTCGGCCGAAAGATAGAGATCCAGCAAACCGGCGCGGAACAGACGGTCGGCCGCCTCGATCGCCGCCGGCGCGAGGGCGGCGTTGACATTGTAGGGATAGATCCCGCGACCGAGCCCCTCGTTGCTGTCGCGCCATTCCCCAGTCATCCGACCAGGCTTGATCGCGATCAGGGTGCGGGCCGAGGGGGCGTCGGCGAAACCACGCCCCTGCCTCAGCACGAAGCGCAGGTTGCTCACCAGCATCGCGCCGGTCGGCGTACGGGACCCGGGCTGGCTC
>NZ_JBFUJD010000153.1:0-2193 GCF_056401555.1 Caulobacter sp. P4_E5 | reverse complement strand
CTCGGCCCCAACCTGGACGGTGGGGCTCAGTTATCGCGGCCGGCCGAACCTGACGGCCTATGTCGTCAGCCGCCGCGCCTACCGCGCCGGCGGGGTCAACGCCCCGATCCTTACTCCGGCCATGGCGCGCTACCAGCACTACGCTCCCGAGAAACTGACCGACGTGGAGGCGGGCCTCAAATGGGCGGCGGCGCTGGGCGACTGGCGCTATGGCGCTGACGCGGCCGTGTTCAGAGGTTGGTCGCGGGACATCCAGCGCGCGCTGTTCCCCGCCGACGACTTCGATGGCGACGGCGTCGCCGCCAACGATCCGCCCAACCTGATCATCAACGCCGGTTCGGCGGTCATCAGCGGGCTCGAGCTGGGGCTGCGCGGTCGGCGCGGGGAGGGGCTGGCGGTCGCCGTGTCCGCGACCGCGACCCGTGCGCGCTTCACGGCCCTGACCATTCCGGTCGCGCTGGCCAGCCTAACCGTGACCGATCCCCGCGCTCTGAGGTTCTCGTACACGCCGCCCTACACGGCTCGCGCCGGGGTGGAATGGCGCGCGGCGGACTCACCGCGCCTGGGCCGGTGGACAGTGTGGGGCGAGGTCTTCAAGAGCGGCCAGGTGCGCTACGTCGAACGCGCCCATGACGGCAATGGGCTGCAGAAGAGCTACGCGCTGGCCGATCTGGGCGTGGTCTTCCAGCCGCCGGGGCATGACGCCCTGACGCTCTCGGGATCTATCACCAACCTGTTCGACAAGACCTATGCGGCCGGGGGCGGCGCCGTCACGCCCAGTATAACCGCCACCAGCCTGATCCATGGCGAGCCTCGGCTGACCCGGTTCACGCTCCGTCGGCGTTTCTAGCGCGCTCGGTTTTTCGCGGCAGGGGCAGTTTTCTGGAAATGACTCTACGGTCGCTTTTGGCGTGGAACTGACCGAAAAAAGGTGAGGTAGGGTGAGGTCTTTCGGATCCTGAGGCTCTAACCTTATGGTGGTGCCCGTCCGGAGGATTCATGACGTCCGATCCTCTCAAGGTCCCACCGCAACCGGCGCTGGATCTGCTGGCTTATGAGCCCGGTCTGCGACGCTATCTCCGGCGCCGTGCGCCGGCGGGGCAGGTCGACGATTTGGTGCAAGAGGTCTTTGCGCGCCTGCTCGGTCTGCGCGATCCGGCCGCCGTACAGGACCTGGAACGCTACATCTTCGTCGTCGCGGCCAGCGTCCTGGCGCATCAGCATCGCCGGCGCGCACCCTGGCAGACGGTGGACGATCTCGAGGCCCTGGGCCCGAGCGACGAGGTGACGCCCGAACGCTCGCTGATCGGCAAGGAAGGCCTGGAGAGCCTGTTCGCGGTGATCGAGGACCTGCCGCCGCGCACCCGCCACGTCTTCCTGCTGCACCGTTTCGAGGAAATGACGTATGGGCGCATCGCCCGTGAATTGGGTATTTCGGTCAGTGCGGTCGAGAAGCACATGATGGCGGCCTTGAAGGCCTTGTTCCTGCGCAAGGCGCGAGACCAATGAGCGGGCCGCTACGAGACCGGGCCGCCGAGGTCGCCGATTGGTTCGCGCGTCGCCGTGCCGGCGCCCTGCCGCCTGAGGACGAGATCGCGTTCCAGGCGTGGCTTGAGGCCGACCCGCACAACCGCGCGGCGTTCGAGGCGGCCGGCGACCTGTGGAGCGATCTCGAGGGCTTGAGACGCGATCCGCGCCTGATGCGCCTGCGCGAGGAAGCGAGGGGCGCCGCCGGCCAGCATCGCGCGCGACGTCTCGTGGGTCTGGTCGCCGCCTGCGCCGCGCTCGTCCTGGGCGGAGCGGCCCTCTGGCAGGCCGGACGCTATGTGCTGGACGCGGTCGCGCCGAAGCCGACGGTCTACGCCACGCGGGTGGGCCAGACGATGAGCGTCAGCCTGCCCGATGGCAGCCTGGCGGTTCTGGACACCAATTCGGAGCTGCGCGCCTGGTCGCCGGGCAAGGAACGGCGTCTGGAGCTGGTCCGGGGACGGGCGCTGTTCAAGGTCGCCAAGGATCCCACGCGGCCGTTCGTCGTGCGGGCCGGCGGCCACAGCGTGACGGCGCTGGGCACCCGTTTCGACGTCGATCTGCGGCCCGCCAGCTTCAAGGTGGTGCTGGTCGAGGGCCGGGTCCGGGTGCGTTCCGACCGCCCGACGGCCGGCCCCGCGACCTCGGTGGACATGAATGCGGGCT
>NZ_JBFUJD010000152.1:0-2232 GCF_056401555.1 Caulobacter sp. P4_E5 | reverse complement strand
GCCTTCGGATCGAATACCCGGCCGTCGAACAGCCGCGCCTCGGCCGGTCCGGCGGCGTCGGCGAAGGCCAGGGCCGGCTCCAGAATCGGTCCCAGCGACAGGGCCGCCTCGCGATAGAGGTCGGGGCGATAGACCCGATCGACCAGCGCCTGCAGGTCGTGCTCGGCGCCGATCTGCCCCCAGCGGGTCATTTGCGACAGGAACCAGAGGCCGTGCTCGCGGCGCGGCAGCCCCGCCGCGTCGCGGTGGAAGACGATCTCGCTCTCCAGCGCACGGCCGATCGCGGCCGGCGCCGCGCCGATGCGGTCGGGCCGCGCCAACAGTTCGATCAGCGTCTCGCGGTTCTCGGCCTCGTCGGCCCAGGCCGCGGCGCGCATCACCGCCCGCAGGCAGGCGCGTAGCTCGTCGGGCCGCTGGGTCGCGAGCTCGGTCGTGACGCCCAGCACCTTGTCGGGACCGCCGGGCCAGAATTGCGAGGCGGCGATCAGGATCCGGCCCACGCCGCCGGTCTCGGCCACGACGTTCCAGGGCGCGCCGACGCAGAACCCGTCGATGGCGCCCGCCCGCATCTGCTCGACCATGCGCGGCGGTGGAATGACCACCAGGCGCACGTCGCGATCCGGATCGATCCCGCCCTGCGCCAGCCAGTAGCGCAGCAGGTAGTTATGCATCGAATAGGGGAAGACCACGGCGAAGGTCAGCGGCCCCTGCCCGCGCGCGCGCCGGTTCGCGATCACCTTGGCGAGCGGCGCGGCGGTCACCGGCGTTCGCGCCAGAGCATCCGGATCGACCGCGCGGATCGCCTCGGCCAAGGCGATCGACACCGTGACGGCGCTGCCGTTCTGGTTCAGGGCCATGGGCGCCAGGATCGCGCCCTCGCCTCCCGCGCCGGTCGACATCGTCGCCGCCAGGGCCATCGGGGCCAGCATGTGGGCGCCGTCCAGCAAGCCGACGGCGACCTTGTCGCGAATCGTGGCCCACGAAGCTTCGCGGACCAGCTCGACGTTCAGCCCCTCCTCCTCGAAGAAGCCCAGGGCTTGGGCGGCGGCCAGGGGCGCGCAATCGGTCAGCGGAATGAAGCCGAGACGCAAATCGGAAAGGCCGCTCACGCGCCGTCCCCCTTCAACACTCCGGCGAAGGCCAGCAGGTCGGCGGCGACGGCGCCGATGGGCTTGCCCCGGTCCATGGCCAGCTTGCGTAGCAGGCGATAGGCGCCGTCTTCGTCCAGGCCGCGCTCCTTCATCAGCAGGCCCTTGGCCCGCTCGACGGTCTTGCGCGATTCCAGGTCGGCCTTAGCCTTGGCCAAGTCACCGCGCAGCTGCTGGGTCAGGGCGAAGCGGCTGATGGCCACGTCGAGGATCGAGCGCACGCGATTGGGCGCCAGGCCGTCGACGACATAGGCGGCGACCCCGGCCCGCACGGCCTGCTCGGCCAGGCCTGGCTCGGAGCGGTCGACGAACATCACCACCGGGTGGCCCTGGCTGGACTCCTGCAGGCTGTCCAGCGTGTCGCGGTCGGGACTTTCGGCGGCGATCACCACCACGTCCGGCGCGAAGGCCATGACCTCGGCCTCGTCGTAGACCGCCGAACGACGGACCTCGAGCGGTTGCACGCCCTCCAGCCCTTGGGCCACGAGCGCGGCGCGCGCGGTATCTGGATCAATGACAAGCACCCGCATCGCGTTCGTCCTACGCAGAGCGGCGCGATGGGCGGGGAACTTTCCCCCGCCAGGGGCGCCCGCTCTGAAGATTGCGCAGAAACCAGGCGCCGGCGACCATTCCTTGAGCGAAACGGCAAGCCCTGCCCGAGAGCGAACGGCGATGGCGCTAGACTGCCGCGCCCGCCGCCGGACCGGCAAGACCTTGCCGCTAGAAACGCCCGATCGGCGCCCAGCGCCATCGGAACGTGCAGAAACGGCGATCGACCTTGCGTTGTCCTGTCGGCTCGCGCCAGATCCGGCGATACGAGATGAAGCGGAGCCTGTCATGTCCCTCTACCTGCTCGCCCTGTTGATCGGCGTGGTCGCCGGCCTGCGCGCCATGACCGCGCCCGCTGCGGTCGCCTGGGCCGCGCGCCTGGGCTGGTTGCCGTTGGCCGGATTTCCGCTGGCCTGGCTGGGCGGCGCGATCCCCGTCCTGGCCTTGACCGCCTTGGCGGTGCTGGAATTGGTCGCCGACCAGTTGCCCAAGACCCCCAGCCGCAAGGTTCCCGTCCAGTTCGTCACACGTGTCC
>NZ_JBFUJD010000151.1:0-3134 GCF_056401555.1 Caulobacter sp. P4_E5 | reverse complement strand
GTGTTCAAGGCGCTGCAGGCCGAGGGCTGTGAGGTCGTCTGCTTCGCCGGCAATGTGAAGCGGCCGGACTTCGCCGCCCTGATGCCGGATGGCCGAGGGCTGAAGGTTCTCCCGGGCCTGATCGTCGCCGCGCGCAAGGGCGACGACGCCCTGCTTCGACGCGTGCTGGACGAATTCGAGAAGGAAGGCTTCGAGATCGAAGGCGCCCACGAGGTGATGGGCGAGATGACCCTGCCCCGCGGGCGTCTGGGTAAGCTGTCGCCCGCCGCCGAACACATGGCCGACATCGACAAGGCGCTGATGGTGGCGCGCGAGATCGGCCGGCTGGACGTGGGGCAGGGCGCCGTGGTCTGCGACGGTCTCGTCTTGGCCGTGGAGGCCCAGGAGGGCACCGACGCCATGCTCCGCCGCGTCGCCGAGCTTCCCCAGACCATCCGGGGCTCGGCCGAGCGTCCGCGCGGCGTACTGGCCAAGGCGCCCAAGCCGATCCAGGAGACCCGGGTCGACTTGCCGACGATCGGCGTCGCCACGATCCAGCGCGCCGCCCGCGCCGGCCTGGCCGGCGTGGTCGGCGAAACCGGTCGCCTGCTGGTGGTCGACCGCGACGCCGTGATCGCCTGCGCCGACGATCTTGGCCTCTTCGTACTGGGGGTCGATCCGCAGGGGCGCCTGTGAAAACGCCTTCTGGAAGCGCGCCCCTGAAAGTCATGCTGGTGGCCGCAGAGGCGTCGGGCGACGCGCTGGGCGCGGGCCTGGCCAAGGCGCTGCGCGCCCGCTTGGGCGACAAGGTCGTCTTCGTCGGCGTCGGCGGGGCCAAGATGGCCGAGCAAGGGGTCGAGAGCCCGTTCGACATCGCCCAGTTGTCGATCCTGGGCATACTGGAGAGCCTGAAGGCCTATCCGAGGGCCATGGCCCGCCTGAAGGACACCGTGGCCCTGGCGGCCCGGGAAAAGCCCGACGTGGCCGTGCTGATCGACAGCTGGGGCTTCAACATCCGCCTGGCCCACGCCTTGCGGAAGCTGGACCCGAAGCTGCCCCTGGTGAAGTACGTAGCCCCACAGGTCTGGGCCTATCGCCCGGGCCGGGCGCGGAGTCTGGCCAAGGCGGTCGATCTGCTACTGTCGATCCAGCCGATGGACAGGCCGTATTTCGACGCCGCTGGTCTCGAGAGCGCCTTCGTCGGCAACTCGGCCCTGGCCAAACGGTTCGATCACGCCGACGCAGCACGGGCCCGCGCGGCGGTCGGGGCTTCGGCGACCGACCAAATCCTGCTGGTCCTGCCGGGCAGCCGACCCTCCGAGATCGAACGGGTCATGCCGGCCTTCGAGGACGCCGTGCAACGGCTGAAGGCCGGCCGTCCCGAACTGGTCGTGGTCGTCCCCGCCGCCTACACGGTCGCCGAAGCCRTGAAGGCGCGCGTCGCCGGCTGGCCGTTCCGGGCCCATGTGATCGAGGACGAGGGCCTGAAGGACGACGCCTTCGTGGCCGGCGACGTCGCCCTGGCCTGCAGCGGCACGGTCACGACCGAACTGGCCCTGGCCGGCCGGCCCATGGTGGTGGGCTACAAGACCAGCGCGGTCACCTACGCTATCGCCAAGCGCTTGATGAAGCCGCGTTGGATCACCCTGTTCAACATCGCCGCCGACAAGACGGTCGCGCCGGAGCTGATCCAGGATGCTTGCGAGGGCGAGGGCCTGGCGCGGGAGGTGGCGAGGCTGCTCGACGATCCGGCGCTTCGGGCCCGCCAAGTCGCCGAGCAGGACGCGGCGCTGGACAAGATGGGACGCGGGATGCCCGACCCGTCGGAGGCCGCCGCAGAGGCCTTGCTGAGCTTCCTGCGGGCGCGAAACGTCCTCGACTAGGCGTTCTTCTTACGGTCTAGCTTTCGAGGTTAACGGGTGGTTTACGCTCGCCCTCTATCTTTGAGGGAACTTTCGCCGTGGAGCCGTCGTCGTGGCGATCGACTCGACCACGCCCGTGACCCCCATCCTTCCATCCCTTCCGGCTGGAACCGCACCGGATTCGGTCGCGGTCTTGCAAGCCCTGGCGCGTCAAGCGCTGGCCAACGCGACCGCCCAGCTGGGCGAAATCGTCGGTCGTCCCTC
This sequence comes from Caulobacter sp. P4_E5, assembly GCF_056401555.1. Classification (NCBI taxonomy): domain Bacteria; kingdom Pseudomonadati; phylum Pseudomonadota; class Alphaproteobacteria; order Caulobacterales; family Caulobacteraceae; genus Caulobacter; species Caulobacter sp. P4_E5. The sequence continues at coordinate 1,029 of NZ_JBFUJD010000151.1, read as the reverse complement.
CGCGCAGGCGCCTAAGACGGGCGCGCCGGTGGAGCAGGTCGGACAGACCTCGACCCAGGATACCGGTCACGCGGTTGATACGCCCGGCGCCAAGGGCGCGCTTCTCACGCAGCAGGCCTTGCCGGTCAAGATCGCCTCCGAGACCCGGATGGCCCGCGCCGTGCGCACCGCCGCGACCGAGGCCGTACCGCGCCAGATGGGACTGGCGCCACTGATGGCCAATGTCCGCGCCGTGGTCGATCGCCCCGACATGCCGATCACGGTGCGCGAGGCGGGCAGGGCGCTGCTGGCCAGGGCGCCCTCGGCGGCCGAGATCACGACACCCCAAGGGCTGCGCCGCGCCGTCGAGCGGTCCGGCGTGTTCCTCGAAGCCAACATGGCCCGCGCCGCCGCCACGCCGCCGTCGGAGACGTCGCCGACGCCGGTCCAGACCAACGACGTGAAGGCGGCGCTGCTGGTGTTTCGCGGCGCCCTGTCGGCCTGGCTCGCCCGCGCCGCGCCGCCGGCCACCGATGAAAGCGTCGGGCCCGCAACCGCGCCCACCGCGGATGTCGAGGCTGAAACCGCGACGCCTGTGTCTCGCGCCGCCCCAGCGCCAGCCGTCGCCTCGCCGACGTCGATCCAGGCGACCGCTTTCCCTTCGGCGGCGGCTTCAGTTTCGCCCGAGCCCACGTTGGCCGCCGATGACGCGCCCATCGTCGCGGCGCCCGCTTCTCCTCCGGCCGAAACAGCGCCGGCGGACGAGCCGACGCCGGCCGGCAAGCCGTCCATCCCGAACCCAAGCCCCACTGTGCGGCCCGAGGACGATGGGATCGCGGCGCGGTTCGGCTCTTTCGTGGCCGCGCCCAAGAGTTCGTCRCCACCGGCCGCCACGATCGGCCGCGCAGCGGTGTCGGCGCTTGTCCAGCTGGGTCTGCTGGCCGAGGAGGCCGCTCACGAACACCTCGCCGCCGCGCCGCCCGTCGAGGCCAAACCGCTGGTCGCGCGGGGCTATGGCCCGGCGACCGCCGAGGCCGCGCGACCCAAGGT
>NZ_JBFUJD010000150.1:0-3150 GCF_056401555.1 Caulobacter sp. P4_E5 | reverse complement strand
CCGCCGAGGCCGCGCGACCCAAGGTTCCGCCGCCGCCCTATGCCGGCGGGCCGATGGCGGGCCAGAAGCCCACGCCGCCCGAGCCCGCGGGCCAAGCTTCGCCCGCTGACCTGGTGCGCCGCCTGCTCAAGGGTGCAAGCGGCGCCCTGGCGAGGCAGGACCTGATGCAGATCGCCTCGCTGCCCGATGCGTCCCATCACGAGGCCGAGGCCGCCGGGACCCGCCCGCAAGCCGCGCACTTGAACCTCGACCTGCCGTTCATGACCCCGCAGGGCGTGGCGGTCGCCCAGTTCGAGATCAGCCATGACGGCGGCGGTTCGGGCGGGGCCGCCGTAGGTCCGGCCGAGCGCACCTATCGCGCCCGCTTCTCGATCGACGTCGAGCCGCTGGGGCCTGTCCACGCTCTCGTCACCCTGACCGGCGCCCGCGCCCGCGTGTCGTTGTGGGCCGAGCGCGCGGAGACCATCGCCCGCTTCCGGGCCGGCGAGGAGAGCCTGGCCGCGGCCCTGCGCCAGGCCGAGCTGTCGCCCGAGGTCGCCATCCATTCCGGCGCGCCGCCGACACCCGGCGTCAGTGCCCTCGGCCATTTCGTGGATCAGGCCTCATGAGCGGGATCACCGGTCCGACGGGGCGTCCGCGCATCGCCGTGGCCTTGCTTTACGAGGATCCCAACGCCCCCAGGGTGGTGGCCTCGGGCCAGGGCTGGGTGGGCGAGAAGATCATCGAGACGGCGCGTGAACATGGCGTGCCGATCGAGGAAGACCCGGTGCTGGCCCAGGCCCTGTCGGCGATCGAGGTCGACGAGGAAATCCCCGAGGCCCTCTACCGCGCCGTGGCCGAGGTGCTCGGCTTTCTCCTGAAGCGCTGAAACGAAAAAGGCCCCGCCGAAGCGGGGCCTGATCCGTTGTTCCGAAGGGAGGCGCCTAGCGCTTGTCGGGACACCTTTGCCTTGTCGAAAAGCGCTTAGCGCTTGTCGACTGGAACGTAATCGCGCTGCGTGGGGCCCGTGTAGAGCTGACGAGGACGACCGATCTTGCGGGTGGGGTCCTCGAACATTTCCTTCCACTGGCTGATCCAGCCGACGGTGCGGGCCAGAGCGAACAGCACGGTGAACATGTTGGTCGGGAAGCCCATCGCCCGCAGGGTGATGCCCGAATAGAAGTCGATGTTCGGATAGAGCTTACGGTCGATGAAGTAAGGATCGCTCAGCGCGACCTTTTCCAGCTCCTGGGCGACCTGCAGCAGCGGATCGTTGTTGTGGCCCAGTTCCGCCAGCACTTCGTGCGCGGTCTTCTGCATGACCTTCGCGCGCGGGTCGAAGTTCTTGTACACGCGGTGGCCAAAGCCCATCAGCTTGTACTTACGGTCCTTCACGCCCTGGACGTAGTCCGGGATGTTCTCGACCGAACCGATGGTCTCCAGCATCTCCAGCGCTTCCTGGTTGGCGCCGCCGTGCGACGGGCCCCACAGGCAGGCGATGCCGGCGGCGATGCAGGCGAACGGGTGCGCGCCCGACGAACCGGCCAGGCGSACGGTSGAGGTCGAGGCGTTCTGYTCGTGGTCGGCGTGCAGGATRAAGATSCGGTCCATGGCGCGGGTTAGCACCGGGTTCGGCTTCCAGTCCTCGGCCGGCACGGCGAAGCACATGCGCAGGAAGTTTTCCGAGTACGACAGGTCGTTGCGCGGCGACACGAACGGTTGGCCGATCGTGTACTTGTAGGCGCGGGCCGCGATCGTCGGCATCTTGGCGATCAGGCGATGAGCGCTGATCTCGCGTTCACGGGCGTCGTCGACATTGATGCTGTCGGCATAGAAGGCCGACAGGGCGCCGACCGCGCCGGTCATCACCGCCATCGGGTGGGCGTCGCGACGGAAACCCTGGAAGAAGGCGTCGAACTGCGCGTGCAGCATCGTGTGATAGGTGATGTTCTTTTCGAACTTCGCGAACTCGTCCGCCGTGGGCAGTTCGCCGTTCAGCAGCAGGTGGCAGACCTCGAGGAACGAGGACTTCTCGGCCAGCTGGTCGATCGGATAGCCGCGGTGCAGCAGAATACCGGCGTCACCGTCGATGAAGGTGATCTTGCTCTCGCAAGACGCGGTCGAGGTGAAGCCCGGATCGAAGGTGAAGTGGTCGCTGTCGCCATAGATCTTTCGGACGTCGATGACGTCCGGACCCGTGCTGCCCTTGAGGATCGGCAGGTCGTAGCTCTTGTCGCCGATCGTCAGCGTGGCTTTATCGGTCATACTTAGACCCCTTCATAATTGGAACGAGCAGTCCAACTTTCGCTTTTCGCGGGTGCGTTATAGCGCCTCATGCGCGCGGCGCTAGGGCGTCGTCAAGACGGCCCAAACTCTCTTCGCGAGAGAGGGCGGCCATGGTCTTGTTCAGATCGGGCGCCTGGGCGCCGCCGGTCAGGATCCCACGCAGGGCGGGGCCGAACTTGCCGAAGCCGACGCCTTCGGATTCCGCGAACGTTTTCAACACGGTTTCCAAGGTGGCGGCGTCGAACGCCGGCGCGGCGGCCAACTGGTCGCGCAGGCGCTTGAGCCGCTCGACCGTTTCTTCGGTCAGCTGCTTTTGAGTTTTCTCTTCCAGCGGGAACGGCCGGGTCTTCAGTGCGAACGCACAATGATCGACCAGCTCCAGGATGGTCTTGGCGCCTTCCTTGACCTCGGGGACCGTGCGGGCGATGCGCTCGCGCGCGTCGGCGGGCAGGGGCTCGCCGCGCTTCTGGGCGGCGTCGAGCGCCAGGTCCGTCAGGCGGTCGTCGTCGGCCTTGCGCAGGTGCTGGGCGTTGGTGTGGTTCAGCTTGGCCCAGTCCAGGCGCGCCGGCGCCTTGACCACGTCCTTGACGTCGAACCAGCTGATCGCCTGCTCGTCGTTGAACACCTCGTCGTCGCCGTGGCCCCAGCCCAGGCGCGCCAGGTAGTTGCGCATGCCCTCGGGGATGTAGCCAAGATCGGCGAACTCGCCGACGGCTTGCGCGCCGTGACGCTTGGACAGCTTGGCGCCGTCGGGACCGTGAATCAGCGGGATGTGGGCGAAGGCTGGCACGGTCCAGTCCATGGCCTGATAGATCAGGCTCTGGCGGGCGGCGTTGTTCAGGTGGTCGTCGCCGCGGATCACGTGGGTGACGCCCATGTCGTGGT
>NZ_JBFUJD010000149.1:0-3202 GCF_056401555.1 Caulobacter sp. P4_E5 | reverse complement strand
GGCCTGGCCGAGGTCATCCGCCGCGCCAACGCGGTGGCGGCGGCGGTTTTCCCGCCGCTGCTGACCCTGCTGGTCATCCTCGGCGTCTGGCAGGTGGCGGCTGGCGACTCCTATGTCGGCCTGCCGTCGCCGGCCCACGTCTGGGCGGATTCCAAGGACCTGATCCTGCATCCGTTCTTCGACAACGGCGGCGTCGATAAGGGCCTGTTCTGGCACGTGCTGACCAGCCTCAAGCGGGTGGGCATGGGCTTTTCGATCTCGGCGATTTGCGGGATCATGCTGGGCGTCTTGATCGGCTCCAACCGCTGGGCGCACCGGGGACTGGATCCGATCTTCCAGGTCTTGCGCACGGTGCCGCCGCTGGCCTGGCTGCCGATCTCGCTGGCCGCTTTCCRCGAGGCCMAGCCGTCGGCCCTGTTCGTGATCTTCATCACCTCGATCTGGCCGATCATCATCAACACCGCCGTCGGCGTGCGCAACATCCCGACCGACTACGTCAACGTCGCCAAGGTGCTGCGGCTGTCGCCGACCGAGTACTTCTTCAAGATCCTGCTGCCGGCCACGACGCCCTATATCTTCACCGGCCTGCGCATCGGCATCGGCATGAGCTGGCTGGCCATCGTCGCTTCGGAAATGCTGCTGGGCGGCGTCGGCGTCGGGTTCTTCATCTGGGACCAGTACAACGCCTCGCGGATCTCCGACATCATCGTGGCCCTGGCCTGGGTCGGACTGACCGGCTTCTTCCTCGATCGCCTGGTGGCCCTGCTGGGTCACGTCATCTCGCGCGGCAACGCGGCGAGCTAAGGAGAACTGTCATGGCAAAAGCCTATCTCTCCATCGAAGGCGTCGGCGTCACCTTCTCGAAAGGCGCCGCCCGTTCCGAGGTGCTGACCGGCATCGACCTGAAGGTCGAGAAGGGTGAGTTCGTCTCGATCATCGGCCACTCGGGCTGCGGCAAGTCCACCCTGCTCAACGTGGTCGCGGGCCTGGTCCCAGTAACCACCGGCGCGGTAATCCTCGACAAGCAGGAGGTCAACGCCCCCGGACCCGACCGGGCGGTGGTGTTCCAGAACCACTCGCTGCTGCCGTGGCTGTCGGTGCGCGAGAACGTCAGCCTCGCGGTCGACAAGGTGTTCGGCAAGACCAAGTCCGCCGCCGAGCGCCGCGAGTGGACGCTGCACAATCTGGAGCTGGTCAAGATGACCCACGCCCTGGACAAGCGGCCGGCCGAGATCTCGGGCGGCATGAAGCAGCGGGTCGGCATCGCCCGGGCCCTGGCCATGGAGCCCAAGGTGCTGCTGCTGGACGAGCCGTTCGGGGCCCTGGACGCCCTGACCCGCGCGCACTTGCAAGACAGCGTGATGGAGATCCACGCGGCGCTGAACAACACCGTGCTGATGGTCACCCACGACGTGGACGAGGCGGCCCTGCTGTCGGATCGCATCGTGATGATGACCAACGGCCCGCGCGCCTCGATCGGTCAGGTGCTGGACGTGAACCTGGCGCGGCCGCGCGACCGCCTCGCCGTGGCCGAGAACCCGACGTACATCCATGCCCGCGCGGCGGTGATCGAGTTCCTGTACGCGCGCCGGGCGGCCTAGCTAGCCCGCCTTCAGCTCGCCCAGCATCGTCGGGATCAGTTCGGACACCGTCGGATGGATATGAACCGCCCGCTGGATCACCGTGTAAGGCGCCTTGGCGTACATCAGGTCGAGCATGCCATGGACGGCCTCGTCGCCGGTCAGGCCCAGGATGGCGGCGCCGAGGATCGCTTTGGTCTCGGCGTCGACCACTACCTTCATGAAGCCCTGGGTCTCGCCCTTCTCGACGGCGCGGCCGACACGGGTCATCGGTCGCTTGCCCACCAGCAGCGGGCGGCCGGTCGCCCTGGCCTCGGCCTCGGTCATGCCGACCCGTCCCAGCGGCGGATCGACGAACAGGCCGTAGCAGGTGATGCGGTCGCTCACGCGGCGGGGATCATCATCCAGCAGGTTGGCGGCGATGATCTCGAAGTCGTTGTAGGCCGTGTGGGTGAAGGCGCCTTTGCCGTTACAGTCGCCCATCGCCCAGACGCCCGGGACATTGGCGCGCAGCTGGTCGTCGACGACGACGTAGCCGCGCTTGTCGGTCTCGATCCCGGCGGCCTCGAGCCCCAGGTCGTCGGTATTGGGTCTGCGGCCGACGGCGAGCAACACGTGCGAGCCGGTCACCTGTGGCGCGCCGGCCTCGCAGGTGACATGGACGCAAACGCCTTGGTCATGGCGAGCGAAGCGGATGCATTCGGCGTTCAGGCGGACAGTGATCCCCTCGGCCTCCAGGATCTCGCGGATGGCGTCGGAAATCTCCGGATCCTCGCGGCCGATCAGGCGCGGCCCCATCTCGACCACGGTCACCTGGCTGCCGAAACGGCGGAACATCTGGGCGAATTCCAGCCCGATATAGCTGCCGCCAACAATGACCAGGTGCTCGGGCAGCGTATCCAGCCGCATCATGTCGACATTGGTCAGGTAGGGAACCTCGCCGATCCCCGGCATGTCGGGGACGTTCGCCCGGCCGCCAACATTCAGGAAGATCTTCGGCGCCGTCAGCAGATCGTCGCCGACCCGGACCGTGTTGGCGCCCTCGAAACGAGCATGGCCCTGGATCACCGAGATCCCAGGCATGCCGCGCAGCCATGTCTCGACATTGCCGCGGGCGTTACTGACCACGGTTTGCTGCCGCTCCTTGACCCGCTTCATGTCGACGGCGACGGGGCCGCTCAGCACGACGCCGTAGTCCGTGGCGCGGCGGGCCAGGTGGGCGGCGTAGGCGCTGGCCACCAGGGTCTTGGTCGGCATGCAGCCGGTGTTGACGCAAGTCCCGCCGAAGTCCTTGCGCTCGATCATCGCCACGGTCTGTCCGGCGGCGGTCAGGCGACCGGCCAGGGACGGACCGGCCTGTCCCGCGCCGATGATGATGGCGTCGAACGCGCGCGGCGCGCTCATCGGGCCAGGGCCAAGATCAGAAGCGCTCCGCCGACGGCGACCACGTCCTCGATCAGGGCGGCGGGCGCATCCTTGCCGAACAGCTTGGCCAACCGCGCCCGCGCCTCGGCCCCGCCGAACGTGCCGAGCACCGCGCCGACGGCGCCGATGACCGCGCCGCGCAGCCAGTGGCCGCTGGGCATCATCAGCGCCGCGCCGCTGAAGGCGCCGGTCAGGAC
>NZ_JBFUJD010000148.1:0-3228 GCF_056401555.1 Caulobacter sp. P4_E5 | reverse complement strand
CGCTGAGGCTCAGCGACAACGGCTCGGGCAGGTCCAGCTTCTTGCTGGCCAGCCAGGCCCGGCGGTTCTCGAAGAACCGGCCCGAGGTGCGCTGGCGAAGGTCGAGGTCGAGCACGGCGACCTTGGCGCCGCCGTACAGCAGCGCGGTGGCCAGGTGGACGGCGATCGTGGACTTGCCCGCCCCACCCTTCTCGTTGCCGACGACGATGACGCGCGTTTCGGCCATGTGATCGATCCTTGATGCATCGCGACTCGCGCGACCTTGGACTGAAGGTTAACACGATGTTACTCCGGCCCTAGCGGGTCAACCGGTTCAATCCACAAGCTTAATTGTCGCACCTACGCCAGGACCCACCAAGCGTGGGCGGGTTCTCCCAAGGGCATGGTGGACCTGCGAGCGCCCCGGCGTCATAAGCGCGGCCTGTCCGCGTGGAGCTCGAAAGCATGACCAGCATCGTTCGCACCGTCGCCGAGATGCGCGAGCAGGTGCGCGCCTGGAAGGCCGCTGGCCAGCGCGTGGCCCTGGTCCCGACCATGGGCGCTCTGCACGAGGGCCACCTGTCGCTGATCCGCATCGCCCAGGCGAAGGCCCAGCGCGTCATCACCAGCGTCTTCGTCAATCCCAAGCAGTTCGCCCCGCACGAGGATTTCGACGCCTATCCCCGCGGCGAGGCGATCGACGCCGAGAAGCTGGCCTCGGTCGGCTGCGACCTGATGTTCGCGCCGAACGGGACCGAGATGTACGCGCCGGGCTTTTCGACCACGGTGTCGGTCTCGGGCGTCTCCGAACCGCTGGAAGGCGCGGCGCGTCCGCAGTTCTTCGGCGGGGTCGCGACGGTGGTGGCCAAGCTCTTCATCCAGTCGCAAGCCGACGTCGCCGTGTTCGGCGAGAAGGACTATCAGCAGCTGCAGGTGGTCAAGCGCATGACGCGCGACCTCGACATTCCGATCGAGATCGTCGGCGCCCCGACCGCGCGGGCCGAGGACGGCCTGGCCCTGTCCTCGCGCAACGCCTACCTGTCGGCGGAAGAACGCGCGGCGGCTGTCGCCTTGCCAAGGGCCATGAAGGCCGCGGCCGCCCACGTGGCCGCCGGCGGGCGGATCGACGAGGCCGAACAGACAGCGACGGCCGCCCTGAAGGCGGCCGGCTTTGGTCAGGTGGACTATGTCGAGGTGCGCGAGGCCAGTGACCTTTCCCGCCTGGGGCCAGGTCCGATCGGCGAGGTCAGAGGGCGGATCCTGATCGCCGCGTGGTTGGGCAAGACGCGGCTGATCGACAATATGGACGTCGGGTGAATTGGCTGCTTTAGATGGGCTTCAGGGCGATCAGAAGCCCCACGATCATGCCCACGAACAGCATGCCCACACCCAGGGCGGCGTAACCGGCTTTCATCGTCATCCCTCCATGTCCCTGCGACAAGATGACGCCCGTCCTGGTTGCTATTTGACTAACAACTCGCCCAAAAGTCACCAGGCGCCGATTTCGCGCAATTGCCGCGCGAGATCGGCCGGCAGATCGGCGGCCTCCGCCTCGGTCAGGTCGGGGGGAACGTCCTCGGGCTTCAGGTAGCGCCACCCCTGGAAGGCCCGGCGCGGCTGCGGCGCCACCCGGATGATCGGCGGATCCACGGTCACTTCGCAGCGCGAGGCCGGTCCGGCGCCGACCGTGTCGATGGCCAGGATCTTCTGGCGGCACAGGATCTGGCCCTTGATGACCCGATACAGCGAGCCGCCGTCCAGGACCTCGTCGATTCGCTTGGGCGTCATGCGGGTGTGCATGATCCAGGGACGGTCGGCTTCCTTGTGCCAGGCCAGGAGATCTTCGATCGTGTCGCAGCCGACGACCAGCTTGATGATGTGCAACGCCATGGGCGCTAGATAGCGCGCATTTGGGGCGAGGCAACATGTCGGCTCGCCCGGCGAGCGAAACCGATCGACGCCTCGCATGACAACGTTATCGAATAGGCCATCGCGTTCTTGTGGGGACGCGGCGGGCTTATGCCCGGCGCCGCCGTTACGGACGCCTAGTGGGGGGCCGTCCGCAGCGGCGGTTCTGTTTGGGGCGTATGTCGCCGAGGCCGCGCTTTCCCGCCGCCATGACCTCCCAGATCATTTCTCCGCTTCACCGCCTGCTCTAATCAACAACGCTCGGCAGCATGACCGTGGGAGCGAAGAGATGCCTATTGGACGCAGGGACTTCCTGAGGCTGGGCGGCGGCGCCGTCGCCGCGACGGTCGYGCCCGGCGTGCTGGCCGCCCCCACGAAGCCGCGCCGCATCATCGACGTGCACATGCACGCCTATCCCGCCTCGACCGCCTTCACCGATCCGATCGTCAATCCGATCACCGGCGCCAAGAGCCCCATACGCAATGGCGCGGAGCACATGGAAGCCTGCATCGCGGAAATGAAGCGGCACAATGTGGTCAAGGGCATCGTCAGCGGCGGCGACGGCGATCGGCTGAAGGCCGCGACCGACTGGCATGATCGCGATCCCGCCCGTTTCGTCGCCGGCGCGGGCGTCCGTGGCTCCGACGACACGCCGCTGCCGCCGCTCGACACACTGCGCAAGGCGTTCGCCGACGGCAGCATCAAGGTGCTGGGCGAGGTGACCTCGCAATATGCCGGCCTGCCGCTCGGCGACCCGAAATACGACCCTTACCTGTCGCTCGCCGAGGAGTTCGATATCCCGGTGGCGCTGCACACCGGCTCGATGCCCGGCGGAACCACCTTCGACCCCTGCTGCCGCACGGCCCGAGCGCGTCTGGGCAATCCCGAATATGTCGAGGAGGCGCTCAACAAGCATCCGAAGCTACGCCTGAACCTGATGCATGGCGGCTGGCCCTATCTCGAAGAGACGATCGCCATCCTGATGCTGTATCCGAACGTGAACCTCGACACCGGCGCGCTGGCCTGGCTGATGCCGCGCCCCGCCTTCCACGGCATCCTGCGTCAGTTGGTGGAGGCCGGCTTCAGCAAGCGCATCATGTTCGGCTCGGATCACATGTTCTGGCCCGACGCGATTGGCCTTTCGGTCCAGGCCGTCGAGGCGGCCACGTTCCTGACCGAGGCCCAGAAGCAGGACATCTTCCACGACAACGCGGTCCGCTTCTACAAACTGGCGGAGGCCTAGGGCCTGGCGGTGCGTGCAGAAAACCCCTCTCTCATGGAGAGAGGGAGGGGCCCGCCGCGTAGCGGTGGGAGGGTGAGAGGGTAGGCGAAGCCCCTGGA
>NZ_JBFUJD010000147.1:0-3289 GCF_056401555.1 Caulobacter sp. P4_E5 | reverse complement strand
CCGGCCCTCTGGGCCACCTCCCCCGCATCGCGGGGGAGGAGAAATACGTTACGGCCGAACGATCCTCCCCCCCGTCATCGGCGCCTTCACCCCCGTGGTCCCCGGAAAGCTGATCGGCAGGCCCCTTGCCGTCCGCGCCGCGAGATAGGCGAAGGCCTCGGCCTCGATGCTGTCGCCGCGCCAGCCATAGTCCTCGGCGGTCTTGACCGGCACCGGGGCGCGCTCGGCCAGGGCCCGCATGATTTGCGGATTATGGCGGCCGCCGCCACAGACGATCAGGGCGCTGGGCCGCGCGCCCAGTTCGAACGCCTTGACCACCGCTTCCGCCGTGAACGCCACCAGGGTGGCGGCGGCGTCCTCGGCCGACAGCGGCTCGACCAGGTCCAGCGGGAAATCGTAGCGGTCCAGCGACTTGGGCGCGGGACCGGAGAAGTAGGAACTGTCGAGGAACCGCTCGAGAATGGCCTGATCGACGCGGCCGGCGGCGGCCAGGCGGCCGTTCTCGTCGAATCGGCCCAGACCCCGCTCCTGCAGCATCAGGTCGATCATGCCGTTGCCGGGGCCCGTATCAAAGGCCAGGAGGTGATCGTCCTGATCGATCAGCGTGATATTGGCCACGCCGCCGATGTTCAGCGCCGCGACCGGCGTGGAAAGGCCCGAAGCCCGCGAGCGGGCGGCGTGGTAGATCGGCGCCAGCGGCGCGCCCTGCCCGCCGGCTTCCACGTCGGCGGTGCGGAAGTCGAAGGCCACCGGCCGTCCGCTGGCCCTGGCCAGGCGCTCGGCGTCCAGCAGCTGCACCGTCCGGCCGATCCGCCCCGGCGTCGGCCGCTCGTGCAGCACCGTCTGGCCGTGCACGCCCAACAGGTCGAAGTCGCTCCAGGCCAGGCCGTGCTCGGCCAGGAAGCTCTCGGCGGCGTGCAGGTGCTCGTCGGCGACCGCCTGGGCGGCCTCGGCGAAGATGTCGGGGGCGGGCTTGTCGCGCGGCCAGCCGCGCGCGACCTCGGTCGCGACCAGCAACAGGTCGCGGGTCTCCTCGCGGAGTTTTCGTTCGCCGGCGGGACCAAAGGCTTGGATCTCTTCGCCGTCCGTTTCCAGCACCGCCATGTCGACCGCGTCGAGCGAGGTGCCGGTCATGAATCCCAGAATACGCATAGTTCGGTTGACTGCCACGACCGCGAAACGGTAGCTAGACCCCATGATCGATACGCGCATCCTGGCCCGCCCCTACTACCGCCCGCTGCCATAGCGGGAGGCCGACCAGACACGTCGCTTAGCCCCCGCCTCGCCGGGGTCGCTCATTTCAAAGTCGATCATGCACTCCGGCGCCGCTCCCGGAGTCACCAAATGAAGCCCTCACAAGCTGATCTCGCCGTGCTAGACGGCCCCTCGCTTCAAACAGAGAGTCGATCCATGTCCGCCGCGTCGTCCTTCAAGTCGGAGTTCCTGCGAACCCTGGAGGCGCGTGGCTACATCCACCAGATCACCCATCCGGAGGAACTGGACGCGGCAGCCGCCGGCGGGATCGTCACCGCCTATATCGGCTTCGACGCTACAGCCCCGTCGCTGCACGTCGGCAGCCTGATCCAGATCATGATGCTGCGTCGCCTACAGCAGGCGGGCCACAAGCCGATCGTCCTGATGGGCGGCGGCACGACCAAGGTCGGCGATCCGACCGGCAAGGACGAGAGCCGCAAGCTGCTGTCGGACGCCGACATCGCGGCCAACATCGCCGGTATCAAGCAGGTCTTCGCCCGCTTCCTGACCTTCGGCGACGGCCCGACCGACGCGATCATGGTCGACAACGACGAGTGGCTGAGCAAGTTCGGCTACGTCCAGTTCCTGCGCGACTACGGCGTGCACTTCACGGTCAACCGGATGCTGGCCTTCGACTCGGTCAAGCTGCGGCTCGAGCGCGAGCAGCCGATGACCTTCCTCGAATTCAACTACATGCTGATGCAGGCCACCGACTTCCTGGAGCTGAACCGCAAGTACGGTTGCGTGCTGCAGATGGGCGGCTCGGACCAGTGGGGCAACATCCTGAACGGGGTGGAGCTGACCCGTCGCGTCGACCAGAAGGCCGCCTTCGGCCTGACGACGCCGCTGCTGGCCACGGCCTCGGGCGCCAAGATGGGCAAGACCATGGCCGGCGCGGTGTGGCTGAACGCCGAGCAGCTCTCGCCCTACGACTACTGGCAGTTCTGGCGCAACACCGAGGACGCCGACGTGGGCCGCTTCCTGAAGCTGTTCACCGACCTGCCCTTGGAGCGCATCGCCGAGCTGGAAGCCCTCGAAGGCGCCCAGATCAATGAGGCCAAGAAAGTGCTGGCCGACGAAGCCACCCGCATGGCCCACGGCGAGGACGAGGCCCGCAAGGCCCGCGACGCCGCCGAGAAAGCGTTCGAGCAGGGCGCGCTGTCGGCCGACCTGCCGACCTTCGAGGCGCCCGCGGCCGAGCTGGAAGCCGGGATCGTCCTGGCGGCCCTGTTCACCGACGCCGGCCTGGCCGCCTCGCGCGGCGAAGCCCGTCGCCTGGCCCAGGGTGGTGGCCTCCGGGTCAATGACCAAGTGGAGACGGACGCCAACCGCGTGATCAGCTCGRCCGACCTCGTCGAGGGCGTGGTCAAGCTGGCGGCCGGCAAGAAGAAGATCGTATTGGTGAAGCCTATCTAATCCTCGTCATCCCGGGCGGCGTAGCCGACCCGGGACCCAGGGGCCGGCGCATTGCGGCTGCCCCTGGGTCCCGGCTCTTCGCTTCGCTTCGGCCGGGATGACGAGCTATGCTGGTGAAAGTGTTTTTGGAGAGCGCGATGCTGCAACCCGGCGACAAGGCCCCCGATTTCGATCTGCCGACCGATACCGGCCGGGTCAGCCTGTCGGGCCTGAAGGGCAAGAATGTCGTGCTCTACTTCTACCCGAAGGACGACACCGCCGGCTGCACCTCCGAGGCCCTGCAGTTCTCGTCGGAAGTCGAGGGGTTCCAGAAGCTGGGCGCGGTGATCGTCGGGATTTCCAAGGACAGCGCCGCCTCGCACGCCAAGTTCCGCAAGAAGCACGACCTGACCATCGACCTGGCCGCCGACCCGCTGGGCGATGTGGTCGAGGCCTACGGCGCCTGGGTCGAGAAGAGCATGTACGGCCGCAAGTACATGGGCATCGACCGCTCGACCTTCCTGATCGACCGTGAAGGCGTGGTCCGCGAGGTCTGGCGCAAGGTCAAGGTGCCCGGCCACATCAAGGCCGTCATGAACGCCGCCAAGGCCATCAAGTAGTTCACGGCAAGTAGCAAGTA
>NZ_JBFUJD010000146.1:0-3636 GCF_056401555.1 Caulobacter sp. P4_E5 | reverse complement strand
GGCCCTGGGCGCGCGCCTCGATGGCCGCGTGGCCGGCCGCTTCGGCGCCTGGGGCGCGTTCAGCTTCTATCCGTCCAAGACCCTGGGCTGCTTCGGCGACGCCGGCGCCCTGGTCACCGACGACGACGGCCTGGCCGAGACGGTGCGGGCCATGCGCAACCATGGGGCCGGCCGCGACAAGGCCATCTCGAAGGACGTCGGGACCTGGGGCTCAAATGCGCGCCTGGATAACCTCCACGCCGCCATCCTGGCCTACAAGCTGACCTATTACGACGAGGCCATCGCCCGCCGCCGCCAGGTCGCGGCCCGCTATCACGAGGCCTTCGCCGCCATCGCCGCCCTGGACCTGCCGCCGGGGCCGGACGCGTCGAACCGCTTCGACATCTTCCAGAACTACGAGGTCTGCTGCGACGCCCGCGACGCCCTGCGCGCCCACCTGGCGGCCCAGGGGATCGGCACGATCGTGCAGTGGGGCGGCATCGGCCTGCACCAGTTCCACAACCTGGGCTTCGACCAGCATCTGCCGAAGACCGACCGGTTCTTCGCCCGCTCGCTGCTGCTGCCGATGAACCACCTGCTGACCGACGACCAGGTCGACCGCGTGATCGCCTGCGTGCGCGAGTTCTTCGCGTGAGCGCCGCGGCGCCCCTGGAAACCCAGGCCCTGGCGCGGCGCCTGCGCCGTCACGTCGTGCGCATGTGCGCCTCGGGCAAGAGCTCGCACGTCGGCTCGGGCCTGTCGCTGGCCGACATCATGGCGGTGCTGTACGGGCAGGTGCTGCGGGTCGATCCCGCCGACCCCGGCTGGCCCGACCGCGACCGCTTCATCCTGTCCAAGGGCCACGCCGGCGCCTGCGTCTACGCGGCCCTGGCCGAGCGTGGCTTCATGCCGCTGTCGGTGCTGGAGACCCACTATCGCAACGGCTCGGTCCTGTCGGGCCACGTCAACCACAAGGGCGTGCCGGGCGTGGAGGTGTCGACCGGATCGCTGGGCCACGGCCTGGGCGTCGGGACCGGCATGGCCCTGCAGCTGCGGCGCATGGGCGGCCGGCAGCGGGTCTATGTGGCGCTCAGCGACGGCGAGTGCGACGAGGGCTCGAACTGGGAGGCGGCGCTGTTCGCGGCCCATCACCGGCTGTCCAACCTGTGCGCGGTGATCGACTACAACAAGCTGCAGGCCCTGACCTCGATCGCCGACACGCTGGGCCTGGAGCCGTTCGCCGACAAGTGGCGGGCCTTCGGCTGGAGCGTCGCCGAGCTGGACGGCCACGACCACGCCGCGCTGAAGGCCGCGTTCGCGGCGGCCGCGCTCGGCGACCGCCCCACCTGCATCATCGCCCACACGGTCAAGGGACGGGGGGTGTCGTTCATGGAGAACCAGGTGCTGTGGCACTACCGCGCCCCGGCCGGCGAGGAGCTGGCGGCGGCGCTCGCCGAACTTGATCGCGCCGAACTGGAGACCGCCGATGCGTGACAGCTTCATCCGGGCGCTGACCGACCTGGCCGCCGAGGATCCGCGCGTGATGCTGGTCAGCGGCGACCTGGGCTTTTCCGTGCTCGACGATTTCATCGCCCGGTTTCCGGACGCCTTCGTCAATGCCGGCGTCGCCGAGCAGAACATGACCGCCGTCGCCTGCGGCATGGCCCTGACCGGGGCGCGGGCCTACACCTATTCGATCGCCAACTTCCCGACCCTGCGGTGCCTGGAGCAGCTGCGCAACGACGTCTGCTACCACCGGGCCGACGTGACGGTGGTGGCGGTCGGGGGCGGGTTCTCGTACGGCCAGCTGGGCATGTCGCACTTCGCTACCGAGGACCTGGCCATCCTGAGGGCCCTGCCGGAGATGACGGTCGTGGCCCCCTCGGACCCCTGGCAGGCCTATGTGCTGACCCGTCAGATGCACACGCGCGGCGGGCCGGGCTATCTGCGGCTGGACAAGGGCCAGGCCGGGCTGGCGCCGGGGCCGGTGACGCTGGGCCGGGTGCGGACCGTCCGCGACGGCGACGACGCGGTGATCTTCGCCGTCGGCGGAATCCTCAGCGAGGCCCTGGGCGCCGCCGACCTGCTGGCGGCCGAGGGCGTCGGGGTGCGCGTGGTCGAGGTCCACACCCTCAAGCCGTTCGACGTCGAGGGCGTCCGCGCCGCGGCGCGCGCCTGCCCCTACGTGCTGACCCTGGAGGAGCACTCGATCGTCGGCGGCCTGGGCGGGGCCGTGGCGGAGGCCTGCCTGGAGGGCGGCGTCGCCCCGCGCGGCTTCAGCCGGGTCGGCCTGCGGGACCTCTATCCCAGCGAGGTCGGCGACCAGGCCCATCTGCGGGCCCACTACGGCCTCGACCGCCACGCCGTGGCCACGCGCCTGCGCGCCATGCTGGACGGCGACGCCGTCCGCGCGCCCGAGGGCGAACGAAATCTCGTCGGCGCGTGAACGTCGCGCGCGTCCAGGGGAACCCACCCCCGGAGCGTGCGCACGCTTTTCGCCAGGGGGTTTCGGCCCTCTGACGATCCAGACCTGTACCGATGAGGAGCTCTGTAGATGCGTTTGACACATCTCCTGGCCGTGTCGGCCGCCCTTTCCATGGTGGCGCTTCCCGCGCTCGCCGCGGGGAAGGCGGGCAATCCGGCCTCGAAGCTCTCGCTGGCCGCCGCCAGCGGGATCGCTCCGAGCGCCGGGGCGGCCACCACCTCGACCACCGTCGCGGTTGGTGTCGCCGTCGCGGCCGTGGTTGCCGGCGCCTTGGCGCTGAGCAAGCACGACAGCAAGGCCGCCAGCTCCTAAGGGGCTGGCGACCGGGGGCGGCGATCGCGAGGTCGCCGCCCTTTGCTTAACTGGCAGGGGAGGGATGCGTGGACCGGCGCTCGCCATCGTGGATTCACGGGCCCGCCTATCGCGGGCTGATCGCCGGAGCGCTGGGTCTTGGCCTGGCCCTGGCCGGCGGCGCCTCGCGGCATGACGAGGTCCAGCAGGCGCTCGTGCGCTGCCTGGCCTTGCTGGCGATCGGCGCGACCCTCTGGCCGCTCGACCTGGCGATCCTTCGCCGCCACGCCGGCGTGCTGGCCGCCGTCGGCGCGGCCTACGCCCTGCTCCTGCTGCACCTGGTTCCGCTGCCGCCGAGCGTCTGGGCCGGACTGCCGGGCCACGAGGCCCATGGCCGGATCGCCGAGGCGTCGGGAACCGTCGTCTGGCGGCCGCTCAGCCTGAGCCCCGACCTGACCCTGAACGCCCTGGCCGCCCTGCTGCCGGCGACGGCCGCGGCCCTGGCGGCGCTGCATCTGGGCTTCCGAGGGCGCACCCGCCTGGCCTCCGCGGTGGTGGCGGTCGCGGTGGTGAGCGGCCTGCTGGGCCTGGCTCAGGTCGCGGCGGGCGGCCTGCGCCTCTATCGCGAGACCTCGCAGGACGGGGCGGTCGGGCTGTTCGCCAATCGCAATCACCAGGCCGCGCTGATGGCTTGCGCCCTGCCGCTGACCGCCGTTCTGGCGGGCTTGAGGCTTCGCGACGGCGCCGACCGCCGGCTGGTCTGGGCGCTGGCGCCGACGACGATGGCGTTCCTGCTGGTCGCCTTGGTCGCGACGGGCTCGCGGATGGGCCTCGTGCTGGGAGCCATCGGCCTGGGCGGCGCGGCCCTGGCCTGGCGCGCC
>NZ_JBFUJD010000145.1:0-3716 GCF_056401555.1 Caulobacter sp. P4_E5 | reverse complement strand
ACCTATCCCCATCGCCGCTTTGGGCCGGATCCAAGCGCCCTCCCCTTGCGACGGGGACAGGATTGATTGTGCAGCGGGATTCAACGCGGATCATTCAGACGCGTGTAAAAGTGAGAAGTGATTGATTTCGTGGGGTTCTGTCTCACGAACGCCGGGGATACAGCCCGCTCAATCCCCGTGAACCCCCATGAATCCCTCTCTCTTAGAGAGAGGGAGGGGCCCACGCGCAGCGTGGGAGGGTGAGTGGTTACACCCTCAGCCGGCGTGCCGGCACATCACGCGCAGCGGCGCCAAGATCGTCCAGGGGCTTCGCCTACCCACTCACCCTCCCACCGCTTCGCGGCGGGCCCCTCCCTCTCTCCATGAGAGAGGGATTTCTCCTCCCGGTCCGCTGACAGCCGGATAGCCGCTTTTTCCCGAACCTCCGCGCGAGCTTCGATTACCGAAGCTTGCAGCCTCCAGATTTGTCCGACATATATTACCTATCTTGTGAGACTCACTCTCAACATGTGGGAGCTCTCTAGATAGAGCGCTGAACCGGGTCAACCGGGAGCCTCGGGTTGGAAACATCAAGGGCGCGGCGGGGCCGGCCCGATCAGGAGGTCCTCATGTCGTCGTCCAAGCATGGCTGGAATTCGGGCTGCTCGTTGCTGGCCCTGGCTTTTGTGGGCGCCATGGCGGCCACCGGCGCCCAGGCCCAAACCACCCAAGCCCAGACCGCCCCCGACAACACCGTCGAAGAGGTCGTGGTCACCGGCTTCCGCGAGAGCCTGAAGAGCGCGCTCAGCGTCAAGCGCCAGTCCTCGGGCGTGGTCGACGCCATCAAGGCCGAGGACATCGCCGACTTCCCCGACGCCAACCTGGCCGAGTCGATCCAGCGCGTGCCGGGCGTCTCGATCACCCGCGTCGCCGGCGAGGGCCGCACCATCACCGTGCGCGGTCTGCCGCCGGCCTTCACCCGCGTGCGCATCAACGGCATGGAAGCCCAGTCGACCAGCGGCGCGACCACCAGCGACCGGGGCGCGAACCTGGGCCGCGGCTTCGACTTCAACACCTTCGCCTCGGAGCTGTTCAGCGGCATCACGGTGCGCAAGACCGCCCAGGCCGAGGTGATCGAAGGCTCGCTGGGCGCGACGGTCGACCTGGAGACCGCCCGGCCGCTGGACCAGAAGGGCCTGACCCTGGTGCTGGGCGCGGCGGCCGGCTGGAACGACCTGGCCAAGAACATCGATCCCAAGTTCACCGCCGTGGTCGGCAACCGCTGGGACACCGCCTGGGGCGAGTTCGGGGCCCAGGCCTCGCTGGCCTATAGCAAGCGCCGGTTCCTCGAGGACCAGTGGGGCTCGGGCGGCTGGAACCCGGCCACGGTCGACGGCGGCTTCTGTACGCCCGTGGGCCGCCCGGTGCAGAACCCGGCCACCAACGCCGCCAACGGCACCGACGCGCTCAACTGCGCCACCGGCGTGGCCCGTCCGGCCGCCACCGACACCGTGTTCGACCAGGCCAACCGTTCGACCGTGTTCTTCCCGCGCTTGCCGCGCTACGGCCGATTCCACCACGACCAGCAGCGCACAGGCGCCACCCTGGCCCTGCAATGGAAGCCGACCTCGCGCACGTCGCTGAGCTTCGACGCCCTCTATTCGAAATATGACGTCAAGCGCGAGGAGAACTGGCTGGAAGGCTTCTCGTTCGCCCGCGCCATCAGCCAGAACGGCAAGCCCCAGACGGCCGTGCGCGAACTGGTCCTGCGCGACGCAGGGACCAGCCACACCGCCGGCGTCAACTTCGGCCAGCAGGTCTACGACGTCGACTTCGCCCGCTTCGACGGTGTCGATCTGCGCTCCGACACCCAGCACGACGAGTTCCAGAACGTCTTCCAGCAGTACACCTTCGCCGGCACGCACGAGCTGACCGACCGGATCACGGTCAAGGGCCTGATCGGCTATTCGAAGTCCGACTACGACCAGCCGATGACCACGACGATCATGTTCCAGCGGCCGAACACGAGCATGACGATCGACTTCCGCAAGAACCGCGACCAGCCGACCATCACCCACGGCTTCGACGTCACCGACGCCACGCAGTACAGCTTCGCCGCCCCCAACGCCGAGGTGCGGCTGCAGCAGATCTTCACGACCAACATCTACAAGACGGCCGACCTGAACCTGGCCTGGGCGGTCGACGACGACCTGACCATCAAGGTCGGCGGCCACTATGACGAGTTCT
Source organism: Caulobacter sp. P4_E5 (assembly GCF_056401555.1). Taxonomy (NCBI): domain Bacteria; kingdom Pseudomonadati; phylum Pseudomonadota; class Alphaproteobacteria; order Caulobacterales; family Caulobacteraceae; genus Caulobacter; species Caulobacter sp. P4_E5. The sequence goes on along the minus strand of NZ_JBFUJD010000145.1, from coordinate 1,490 downwards.
CGTTCGACACCTCGGCCTTCCAGCGGGCCAACAACTTCCTGGTGCCCAGCTTCACGTCCAGCGAGCTGAAGAGCCTGACCAAGGTGGTCAGCGGCTTCGGCGGCCACGGCATCGACGCCGGCGTGTTCCCCAGCGCCTGGGCGACCATCGACTACGACAAGTTCGTCGGAAACCAGAACCTCTACGGCAAGACCGGCCTCTACAACCTGGTCAACAACTACGGCGGCATCCGGCGCGTCGACGAGAAGGTCACCTCGGGCTACCTGCAGGCCGACCTGAAGACCGAGATCGGCGGCGTGCCCGTGCGCGGCGACGTCGGCTTCCGCATCGCCAAGACCGAGCTGGAGTCGCGTGGCTACCAGATCGGCCTGACGCCGCAGCAGGTCACCGCCGAGCACAGCTATACCGACGTCCTGCCGTCGCTGAACATCTCGGTCGACGCCACCCCCGACCTCGTTTTGCGCTTCTCGGGCGCCAAGACGGTGTCGCGGCCGGAGCTGGGCTTCCTGACGCCCGGCGGCAGCCTGAACCTGACCGGCACCCCGTCGATCACCTCGGGCAACCCGACCCTGGACCCGATCCGCGCCTGGACGGCCGACGTCGGCGCCGAATGGTACTTCGCCCCCGGCGCGATCCTCGGCGTCGGGCTGTTCTACAAGGACATCGAGACCTACGTTCAGAACCAGTCCCAGCAGCTGACCTTCCGCCAGACCGGCCTGCCGATGGCGCTCCTGGGCTCGTCGGGCGTCGATCCGGACAACACCCCGATCACCGTCACCCGGCCCCTGAACACCCCGGGCGGCCCGCTGAAGGGCTTCGAGATCAACTACCAGCAGTCCTTCACCTTCCTGCCGGGCCTGCTGCGCAACACGGGCGCGTTGTTCAACTTCACCTATGTCGACAGCCAGATCGACTACTTCCTGGCCGCCGGCGGCCTCACCACCAACGACCTGATCGGCCTGTCCAAGAAAGCCTACAACGCCACGCTCTACTACGAGGACAGCAAGTTCAGCGCCCGCGTCTCGGCCTCGTATCGCGACAAGTCGATCGTCGCCCTGCCGGCCAACAACCCGCTGCAGGACCTGGAAGGCTATTCGCCGAACCTGACCTTCGACATGGCCGCCTCGTACCAGATCAGCGACCACTTCAAGCTGTCGCTGGAAGGCCTGAACATCTTCGACCGCTTCAACCGGCAGTTCATCGACTCCGACCGGGACAGCACCTTCGTCTACACCCACACCGGTCGCCAGTTCAGCCTGGGCCTGCAGTACAAGTTCTAACCTGGCGAAGGGCGGGCTCCTCAGCCCGCCCGATCCCGCCGCAATCGCGAAATAAGCCCGCAACAATTCGGGCCGAAGAGGCCAGCAGGGACATCACCCCGGAAGGAAACCCCTCTATGCGCCGCACGCTCATCGTCGCGCTCGCTTGCCTCACCACGCTGGCCGCCGGCGCCGCCCTGGCCCAGGAAGGCCCCTGGCCCAGGAAGGCCC
>NZ_JBFUJD010000144.1:0-4197 GCF_056401555.1 Caulobacter sp. P4_E5 | reverse complement strand
CTACCAAGCCCTGCGAAACGCCGGAAAACCCCCAAAGCTGGCCTTCATCGCCATCGCCCGAAAGCTCCTCGTCACCGCAAACGCCCTCCTGCGCGACCAACTCTCATTCCAGCCGTAAACACAGTTGCCGGCTCTCCGCTTCGCTGCGGCCGGGATGACGCGGATTAGGAATTCCTCATGAGACCGGCGATCGGATGATCCCCCAGCCCCGTCGCCGCGCCCAGCCGATCGGCCTCGCTCTTGTTCTGCGAGAGCTTGAACGTCCCCTCCAGCCGCTCGACGAACAGCCGTCCGCCGGCGATCCCGCGAAGCATGGCCTCGAAACGGCCGTCGCTCATCTTGTGCCGGGTCCAGGGCGTCTTCGGGAGGAGACGCGCCTCCTCCTGGGCCGAGAGGTCGTCCAGCAGGGCGATCAATTCGCCGTCGTCCAGCGGCGCGACCGAGCCCTCGGCCTCGACCGACAGGTAGTTCCAGGTCGGGACCTGGTCGGCGCTTTCGTACCAGTCGGGGCTGACATAGGCGTCCGAGCCCGTCGCCAGGGCCACGGTGCGGAAGCCTCGCACCAGGTGCGGCGTCAGGGCGTTGCCGCGCGACAGATGGAAATCCAGCGCCAGCTCGCCGCCCAGGTCGCGGATCACCACCGGCGCCTGGGCCAGCATCGGCCGGCCGCCGACGCTGGCGGCCAGGGTCACGAACGGATGGGCGCGGATGAAGTCCAGCAGGGTCGCTCGGTCCTCGACCCGAAAGGCCTGGGCCGGGTGCATCAGTCGGCCGCCGCGCGCAGCAGGCCCACCAGCCGCGCCCGGGTCTCCCCGTCGGCGATGCCGTCGAAGCGGCTCTGCAGCCAGTGACGCTGGAAGGCCGAGACGACCGTGGCGGTCCACTCGTCGTACTTGCCGGTGGGAGCGCAGTCGAAGCCGAGGCGGGTCAATCCGGCCTGCAGGGCGAAGACCCCAGTCCCCTCCTCGCCCTGGCCCAGCGGCGCGCCGGGCGACGGGGCCGGCTCGATCCACAGGCCATGGCCGCTCTCGGCCAGACGCTTCCACGGGAACAGCTCACCCGGGTCGACCTTGCGGGCCGGGGCGATGTCGGAATGGCCCAGGATGCGGCTGTCGGGGATCATCCAGCGCGAGCGCACGTCGGCCAGCAGGTTGATCACCGCGGCGACCTGGGCCTCGGGGAACGGGCGGTAGCCGAACTCGTGGCCGGGATTGACGATCTCGACGCCGATCGAGGCCGAGTTGATGTCCTTAACGCCCTTCCAGAAGGCCGCGCCCGCGTGCCAGGCCCGGCGCTCTTCCGGCACGAGACGAAGGATCCGACCGTCCTCTTCCACGCAGTAGTGGGCCGAGACCTTGGCTTCCGGATCGCGCAGCCGCGCGATGGCGGCCTCGCCCGTTTCCATGCCCGTATAGTGGAGCACCACCATGTCCGGCACGGCCTTGCGGGCATCGAAATTGGGCGACGGGGCCTCGATGATGGTGACGCTCATTGGGCGCGGTTCCGGATCGACATCAGCAACGGCATGACCTGATTCCGCCGAAGCGCGATGATCAGAACGCCGGTCAAGGCGAGGCCGGCGCCGATCCCCATCCGCAGGTCGAAATGGTCGTGGGTGACCATGACGCCCAGGCCGATGGTGAACAGCGGCGTCAGCAGGGTAAGCGGAGCAATCAGGTTGGCCTCGTAGCGCTGGATCAGTCCGTAATAGGCCGTATGGGCCACGACCGAAACCACCAGGGCCGAGAACACCACCGCCGCCACGAACGGCCAGCCGGCATGGATCCCCGCCGCGACCTGGCCCGGCTCGATCGCCGCGCTCATCGCCGCCAGCGGCCAGAGCGAGCAGAAGCCGACCCAGGCCTGGAACTGCAACGGTTTGACGCCCTCGACCTGCTTCATCATCACCGCCCCCAGGGACCCGGCGAAGGCGGCCGCGACGATCAGCCAGAGGCCGGGCGACAGCTCCAGGCCGTGCGGGCTCCACATCACCGTCACCGCGCCGGCCAGGGTCAGGGCCATGCCCAGGCCCCGCCGCCAGCGGATGGTCTCGCCCAGCATCAGCACCGACAGCAGGGTCGTGAACGGCACGCCCAGCTGGATCACCACCGAGGCGGCCGACGGCGAGGCGGTCTTGAAGCCCATGAACAGCAGGGCAAAGTTGCCCGCCCCCATCAGCAGCGCCACCACCACGATCCGCCAGGTCGGCTTCGGGGCCGGCAGCAGCCACGGCAGCGTCGCCAGGGCGACCAGCGAGAAGCGCACCGCCGCGTAGAACAGCGGCGGCACGCCCCAATGGGCGACCACGATCTTCGAGATGATGTTGTTGCTGGCCCAGACCAGGCAGACGAGGACCAGGACGCCGAAGTCGCGAAGGGACATGAGATACCGCTTAAGCCCCCGCCTCTTCCGCCCGCAATCAAAACCACCGAAGCGCCGACATCAGGCGGCTCGTCGCGGTTGACGTTCGGTCAAAACGGTCGTTTGTTCGTGAACACTGTTCACATACCGCTACGCCGGGTCAACCGTCGGGCGCCGGGGAGGACTGGTCGCTCATGGAACATGTCGACGTACTGATCGTGGGCGCGGGCCTGTCGGGGATTGGCGCAGCCTATCACCTGACCAAGAACTGCCCCGGCAAGAGCTACGCCATCCTGGAAGGGCGCGAGGCGATCGGCGGCACCTGGGACCTGTTCCGCTATCCGGGCATCCGCTCCGACAGCGACATGTACACCCTGGGCTATTCGTTCAAGCCGTGGAGGGCCGCCAAGGCCATCGCCGACGGGCCTTCGATCCTGTCCTATGTCCGCGAGACCGCGCGCGAACACGACGTCGAGCGCCACATCCGCTTCCAGCACCTGGTCAAGCGCGCCCGTTGGTCCACGGAGACCGCCACCTGGACCGTCGAGGCCGAGCACGACGGCCAGACCGTCACGTTCACCTGCGGCTTCCTCTACATGTGCGCCGGCTACTACCGCTATTCGGCCGGCTACACGCCCGACTTCCCCGGGGCCGAACGCTTCAAGGGCCGGATCGTCCACCCGCAGCACTGGCCCGAGGACCTCGACTACGCCGGCAAGAAGGTGGTGGTGATCGGCAGCGGAGCCACGGCGGTGACCCTGGTCCCCGAGATGGCCAAGACGGCCGGCCATGTCGTCATGCTGCAGCGCTCGCCGACCTATGTGGTCTCGCGCCCTGCCGAGGACGGCGTCGCCAACTGGCTGCGGTCCAAGCTGCCGGCCATGACCGCCTACGGGATCACCCGCTGGAAGAACGTGCTGATGCAGATGCTGTTCTTCAACCTGGCGCGCAAGAAGCCCGAGAAGATCAAGCAACAGCTGCTGGGCCTGGTGCGCCAGCACCTGGGACCCGACTACGACGTCGAGACCCACTTCACCCCGCGCTACAATCCCTGGGACCAGCGCCTGTGCCTGGTGCCGGACGCCGACCTGTTCGACTCGATCAAGGCCGGGACCAGCTCGGTGGTCACCGACCACATCGAGACCTTCACCGAGTCCGGCATCCAGTTGAAGTCGGGCAAGACCCTGGACGCCGACATCATCGTCACCGCCACCGGACTGCAGATGCAGCTGCTGAGCGGCATGGAGGTGGTGGTCGACGGCAAGGTCGCCGACCTGTCCCAGTCGATGAGCTACAAGGGCATGATGTTCAGCGACGCGCCGAATTTGGCCTCGGCGTTCGGCTACACCAACGCCAGCTGGACGCTGAAGGCCGACCTGACCAGCGAATATGTCTGCCGCCTGCTGAACCACATGAGCCGGACCCGCACGGACTACTGCGTGCCGCGCGTGGACGGCGAGATGGAGGTCGCGCCGTGGCTGGACTTCACCTCCGGCTACGTCACCCGCTCGATCGGCCAATTCCCGAAACAAGGCCTGCGCAAGCCCTGGAAGGTGCACCAGAACTACGCCCTCGACCTGGCCGCGCTGCGGCTGGGCAAGGTCGAGGACGGGGTGATGCAGTTCGGGCGGAAAACAGGCGCGAAGGCGATGGCGGCGGCGTAGCGCGCCCTACTCCTCGTCGTCGAACGCTTCGTCTTCCACCTTCGGGACCGCCGCCGGCGCGGCCTTCGGCGTCTTGCGCTTCACGAACCGCAGCGCTGTGTGCGTCTTGGAAAAGGCGCAGACCTTGGTGTCGGACAGGCCAAAGCCGCGCGCGGCCTTCAGCACATCGGTG
>NZ_JBFUJD010000143.1:0-4423 GCF_056401555.1 Caulobacter sp. P4_E5 | reverse complement strand
CTCTGGGCCACCTCCCCCGCGCGCGGGGGAGGATCTTCGCCTAAGCCCCCGGCTTCCGCGGCTTCGGCGTCACCGTCACGCTCATCAATCTCGCCTGGCGGATCACCGTGAATACGGTCGGCCGGCCGATGCTGTGGTGGTCCAACGCCCGCAAGAGGTCGTCGAGGCCGGTCAGCGGCTGGTCGCCGGCGGCCACCAGCAAGTCCCCCTCGCGTAGGCCCGCCTTGGCCGCCGGCCCGCCGAGGTCGACGTGGGCGACGTAGACGGCATAGGGCTGGCGCACGCCCGTCGCCTGGGCCAGGGCTGGCGGGATCGGGGCCTGCTGGGCCACGAGGCCGATCGAGCCGCGCCGCACGTGGCCGTGGGCCAGAAGCTCGGCGATCACGAAGCGGGCGGTGTTGGCCGCCACCGCGAAGCACAGGCCCTGGTACCCGGCGATGATTGCCGTGGCGATGCCGACCACCTCGCCGGTGGAATTGACCAGCGGCCCGCCGCTGTTGCCGGGATTGAGCGCCGCGTCGGTCTGGATCAGGTCCTCGATCAGCCGGCCGCGCTCGCCGCGCAAGCTGCGGCCCAAAGCCGAGACGACGCCGGTGGTCACGGTGGCCTCGAAGCCCAGCGGCGCGCCGATGGCGATGATCAATTGGCCGCGCCGCAGCTTCTTGGAGTCGCCCAGCCTAGCCACCGGAATGTCGGCGGCCTGGTCGACCTTGATCACCGCCAGATCGGTGTCGGGATCGTCGCCGACGCAGCGCGCCGTCAGGCTGCGGCCCTCGGCGGTGATGACCACGAAGCGGCTGGCGCCCTGGATCACATGGCTGTTGGTCAGGATCAGCCCGGCCTCACCGATTGCGAAGCCCGAGCCGACGCCCGCCATGCGCGGGTCCTCCAGCATCGGATGGATGCGCACCACGCTCGGACCCACCCGCTCGACGGCGCGGACCACGGCGTTGGAATAGGCGTCCAGCAAATCACCGTCGGGCAGGGCGCAATAACCGCCTTCGACCTCGATGGCCTTGCCGGTGTCGAACACCAGCTGGGCGCCGTCCGGATAGGCCAGGATCTCGTGCCGACGCGCGCGGGCGGGCTGCTTGGCGCGCGCGAACAGGTCGTACTTGCGTCCCTTGAGCATGCGGTCCCCACCCAGCCGTTCAGGAAGGTTAACGGGGCGGGGGCGCTTGGGAAACCCCTTCTCCCCTTGCGGGAGAAGGTGTCGACGCAGTCGACGGATGAGGGGTCGATAGGCCTGTCCGGATTTGGCGGCGCGACCCCTCATCCGTCTCGCTTCGCGAGCCACCTTCTCCCACAAGGGGAGAAGGAAACTAGAACCCCGGCGCCACGATCGCCCGGGCCGCTTGCTCGTCCTTCAGCACCTGCTGGACCAGCAGGTCGATGCTGTCGAACTTCAGCTCCGGCCGCAGGAACGTGATCAGGTCGGTCTCGATCACCTGGCCGTAGAGATCCTCGTCGAAGTCGAACAGCCAGGTCTCCAGCCGGGTCTCGACCTCGCCGGTGGTCGGGTTGTTGCCGAGATTGGCCACGCCGGGCACTTCGCGGCCGTCGGGCAGGCGAGTGCGGGTGGCGTAGACGCCCAGCTTGGGCACCACATAGTCCTCGACCTCGACATTGGCGGTCGGGAAGCCCAGCTGGCGGCCCAGTTGCTGGCCCCGGCGCACCACGCCCTCGATGGCGAACGGCCGGCCCAGGATGCGGGCGGCCTGTTCCGGATGGCCGTCGCGCAGGGCGTCGCGGACGCTGGTCGACGAGAACTTCTCGCCGTCCCCCCCGGCCGAGACTTCGGCCACCGGCTCGGCCACCGAGACGGTGAAGCCGTACTCGGCGCCATAGGTCTTCATCAGGTCGGCGCTGCCGCTGCGGCCCCGGCCGAACGAGATGTCGAAGCCCACGGCTACGTGCTTCACGGCGAGGCCTTCGACCAGCACCTTCTCGACGAACTCGCGGTCACCGAAGCTGGCCATCTCGAAGTCGAACGGCAGCAGGTAGAAGAGGTCCACCCCCAGCCCGCCCAAGGCGCGGGCCTGCTGGCCGTGGGTCATCAGCTTGAAGGCCGGCTCGCTCGGGCGAAACAGCCGGCGCGGGTGGGGATCGAAGCTGGCCACGCCCAGCGGGGTCTTGCCGACCAGCGCCGCTTTGGCCGCCTGGGCGATCACCTGCTGGTGGCCGCGATGCACGCCGTCGAAATTGCCGAGCGCCACGGACGCGCCGCGCTCCTCGGGGGGCAGGTTCTTCCAGGCGTGGACGGTCTTCAGATGCATCAGGCGGCCTTGCGGGGAACCATGACCACGGCCTCGCCATCGACCACCGGCTTGCCATTGACCAGGCAGACGGTGGCGAGGGTGACGCGGGCCTTGGCTTGGTCGATCTCGGTGACGGTGGCGCGGGCGGTGACGGCGTCGCCGATCCGGACCGGCCGCTTGAAGCGCAGGGCTTGCGACAGGTAGATCGCGCCCGGACCGGGCAGGGTCGTGCCCAGCACCGCCGAGATGTAGCCGGCCGACAGCATGCCGTGAGCGATGCGCTCGCCGAAGCTGGTGGTCGCGGCGTAGTCGGCGTCCAAGTGGACGGGATTGTTGTCGCCGGTCACGTCGGCGAAGGCCTCGATGTCGGCCTCGCCGACCGTGCGGACCAGTTCGGCCGACTGGCCGACGCTCAGCTCTTCCAGAAATTTGCCCTGCATGATGCGTTCCCCTGCGGTTTTTATTGTGCGTTGCACCACAGTTTAGCGGGTCAATTCGTCTTCACCAGACCAGATCGCCGATGGCGTGGGTCGCGCCCACGGCCTCGGCGTCCAGCAGAGCCTGGACGGCGTCGGGGATCAGCCGGCCGTCGGGGCCGATGGCTTTTTCGCCATGGATGCCCTTGGCGACGAACAGGCAGGCCAGCTTCTGGTCGTGGGCGCCCTTGACGTCGGTGATGACGCCGTCGCCGACGCACAGCACGCGGTCGCGATCGACGGGGCGGCCGAGCAGCTTGGCCGCCTCGGCCAGGGCCAGATCGTAGATCGCCCCATAGGGTTTGCCCGCCATCACCACCTGGCCGCCCAGGCTCTCATAGAGGTCGGCCAGCGACCCGGCGCAGAAGATCAGGCGGTCGCCGCGCTGCACCACGCGGTCGGGGTTGGCGCAGATGAACAGCAGGCCCCGGTCGGCGGCGACCTTCAGGCGGTCGCGATAGTCCTCGGGGACCTCCGTCTCGTCCTCGTAGAGGCCCGAGCACAGGATGAAGTCGGCGTCCTCGCAGCCGGCGAGGGTGAGGTCGAACCCGGCCCAGAGGGGCGCGTCGCGCTCCGGGCCGACCTTCCAGACCTTGGTTCCGGCGTGGGGCTTCAGCAGCGCGCGGGTGGCGTCGCCCGAGGTGACGAAACCGTTCCAGGCCGAGCGCGGCACGGAGAGGCCGTCCAGCTGCGCCACCACGTCGAACGAGGGACGCGGCGAGTTCGAGATCAGCACCACCGGACCCTGGGTCGTCGCCCACTTCGTCAAGGCCTCGCAGGCCTCGGGAAAGCTGGCCACGCCGTTGTGGATCACGCCCCAGACGTCGCAGAGCACCACGTCATAGCGGTCGGAAAGGGCGGAAAGGCCGGCGGGGAAGTCCATCATGGGTGCGCGATACGGGGGTAAGGGCGAGGCGTCAATGTCGCCAGGAACCTTAGCTGTTGCTGATCGGCGTGAATTCAAGAGCTCTACCGCGACGCTTTCGGAGACCGGCGTTCCGTGACTATCCTCCGCGCGAATGGGAGGCAGCCATGACGATTCTGATCCTGGGCCTGGTCGTGTTCCTGGGCGTCCACTCGGTGCGGATCCTGGCCGGGCCGTATCGCGACGCCCAGATCACCGCCAGTCCCAAGCGCTGGAAGGGCCTTTATTCGCTGGCCTCATTCGTGGGGCTGGGTCTGATCATCTGGGGCTGGATCCTGTTTCGGCCGACGGCGCCGCAGCTCTACGACCCGCCGGCCTGGGGACGGCGTGTGACCTGGGTCCTGGTCTGGATGGCCTTCGTGCTGATGCCGACCGCCAATGCCCCGACCGGACGGATCAAGGCGACCGTGCGCCATCCGATGCTGCTGGGGGTGATCTTCTGGTCCAGCGGCCACCTGCTGGCCAATGGCGACCAGGCCTCGGTGACCCTGTTCGGCGCGTTCCTGGTCTGGGCGATCCTCGACCTGATCTCGGCCCTGGGCCGCAAGGAGCCCGCGCCGGTGGTGGTCAGGCCGCGAGCGGACGTGATCGCGGTGGTGGCGGGTACGGTGCTGTGGTGCGTGTTCGTGTTCTTCCTGCACCGGTTCCTGTTCGGCGTGGCGCCGCTGGGGTGAGGGACGAGGTTCTCCTTCCTCCCCATTAGGGGGAGGTGGCTCGATGCGAATACGCATCGAGACGGAGGGGGTCGCGAAGCGATACGGCGC
>NZ_JBFUJD010000142.1:0-8080 GCF_056401555.1 Caulobacter sp. P4_E5 | reverse complement strand
TTCCAATAGTAAAGAAAGGCCTAAACAAGACGGCTCCTCAACAATCCGTAGTGTCTCGATGTGAAACACAAGAATTAAAGAGCGTTAATCCCTATGATCAGCGCTTAATATTCAGAAGTTCTTCAAGCATCTGATCTGCGGTTGTAATGATCTTCGACGACGCCGAGTAAGCACGCTGGGTCGTGATCAGGCCCGTGAACTCCGTCGACAGGTCGACAGTCGAAGCTTCCAAGGTCGAGGGCGCCAACCCGCCGGCTCCGCCCTGGCCCGGAGCCTTCAGGCTGTAGGTGCCGCTCTCATTGGTGACGCGATAGGCGTTGCCGTTGACGCCCTTCAGGCCGTTCGGGTTGCTGAAGGTGGCCACGGCGACCTGGGCGATCCGGCGAGTGACGCCGTTGTCGAAGATGGCCGAGACATAGCCGTCGTCATCCACCTCGATGTTGGTCAGGTTGCCGAACGCCGTACCGTTGGTGTTCACCGACTGGACGACCGACTGGCTGTTGTACTGGGTCAGGCCGCCGGCGGCGTTGGCCAGGTCGATCTGGACCGCCTGGGTGTCGATGCCCAGGGCGTCGGCCCAGGTCGGCGGCTGCGGGGTCGGCGGCACCGTCACGGCGACCGGCGGGGTGCCCGAAGCCTGGATGGTGATCGAGGTCGGGTTGGTCAGGCCGAACAGGCCGCCGGTGCTCTGCAGCTTGCCGTCGGTGGTGAAGGTGACGATGCCCGTGCTGATCAGGCCGTTGCCGTTGTTGGCCAGGTCGCCCGGCTTGGCGCGCAGTTCGGCGTACCACTGGTTCGGGCCGGGGCCTTTCAGCATCGACAGGGTGACCGTGCGCTGGCCGCCCTTGGAGTCCGACAGCGGGATTTGGATCTCGAAGTCCGGCTTGACGCCCTTGGTGTTGTCCTGGGCGTAGTCCGACATCGACCAGGTGGCCGGGTCGTACAGCTTGCCGGCCTTGGCGTCGGCGTCGTCGGCGGGCGTGCCGCCGATGATCCCCAGGGCGGTGAGGCTGACCGTGGTGCCCGCGCCGTCGATCTCGACGGTCGAGAGGCTGGCGCTGGGCGTCACGCCCTTCGGAGACAGGGTCGAGCTGACCAGCGCGCCGGTGGCGTCGTAGCCGACGACGCCGGTGGCGACGATGACGCCGTTTTCCTTGATGTCGACCTGGTACTCGTTGTTGGCGCCGACCGGGTTGGCGACGCCGGTCGAGCTGTAGACGATGTCGTAGTTGTGGTTCACCGACGGCGTGGCGCTGTCGGGCACGTTGGTCTTCGACGGCGAGCCGGCCGTGCCGACCTTGTACGAGACGGCGGCGGCCACCGGCTGCTCCGAGCGCAGGTTGGCGTTGACGCCGACGCGGGTGGTCTTCTCGGCCGTGCCGCCGACGGTGCCGACGTTGATCGACGACAGCTGCATCAGGTCCGACGGGTCGGGCGTGATCATGCCGCTGACCGGATCGGCCAGCCAGCCTTGCAGATAGAGGCCGGCGTCGTTGCGCAGGTAGCCCAGGTTGTCCAGCTGGAACGAACCGGCGCGGGTGAACGAGCGGGTGTCGGTCGCGGTCAGGTCTTCCGGCTTTTCGGTGGTGACGAAGAAGCCCGAACCCGAGATCGACAGGTCGAGGTTCGAGGTCGTGGACTGGGTCAGGCCCTGCTGGCTGACATATTGGTGCGTCTGGGCCTTCACGCCGCCGGCGCTGTAGGCCTGGTTCTTCGAGCCCGAGGTCACCAGGGTCGAGAAGTTGGCGCTGGAGCGCTTGTAGCCGACCGTGTTGACGTTGGCGATATTGTCCGAGATGGCGGCCAGGGCCGACGAGTTCGCGATCAGGCCGGAGACGCCGGCGAGCATGGCGCTGTTGATGCTCATGACTGAATTCCTGCTTCTAAATGGGGTTCGAAGGGTTCAGCGCTGTTTGCGTTTGGGTCCGGGGGAAGACCGTCTTCCGGGGGACCGCGTCGGCGTCGTTCTGACGCCCGTTCGATGGGTGTTCGTCGGTGTTAGGCGGCGACTGGGGCGGGGGGGTTCTTCACCCCCACCACGTTGTCGATCGGGATGGAGACGCCGCCGACCATGATCATCGTTTGACCGGAGGCGTTGTCGACGCCGGTCACGACGCCTTCGGTGCGGCCCTTGATGTTCGTGGCCTTCAGCTCCTTGCCGTCGCCGCCCTTGGCGGTGACCGCGATGGTGTAGACGCCGCCGTCGGGCAGCTGGGCCCCGCTGTCGTCCTTGCCGTCCCAGGTGATCTCGTGGTTGCCGCTCTTCTGGTCTTCCGGCTTCAGGGTGCGGACGACCTTGCCGGCGGCGTTCTTGACTTCCACGGTCAGCGAGGTCGAGGCGCCCGGTTGGGTCCACGAGAACGTCGCCTTGTTGTCCTTCAGGGTCGAGGTGGCGGAGGTCGCCGTCACCTGCTTGCCGATCATCGAGACGCCTTCGGACAGGCCCGTGCCGGTGTTCATGCCGACCAGGGCGGCCAGCAGGTCGTTGGTGACCAGCTGCTGCTCGACGCCCGTCATGGAGGTGATCTGCTGGGTCATCTGGGTCGTGTCGGTGGGCGACAGCGGATCCTGGTTCTTCAGCTGGGTGGTCAGCAGCTTCAGGAACGTCTCTTTGTTGGCGGCGAGAGACGTGCGGGAGTTGTTGATCTTGTCCAGGACCGACGAGGTGTTCTGCGACGAGACGGCGGTAGCCATGGCTCGTTCCTTCCTTAGATCCGGATGTCCAAACCACTGTCCGCGACCGTCTTCAGGCCGGGCAGCAGTTCGGGGGTGAGGGCGATGTCGTCTTCGGCGTTCATGGCGGCCTTGAAGGCGCGACCCGAGAAGGCGCGCTGGCCTTGGTCGTTCCAGCCGTCGAAGGCGAAGAAGGGGTTCGGGTTCTGGCCGCCGTTCTGGCTCGACACGTCGAAGCTCAGGGCGTTGTCGGCCACGTTGAAGCCGGCGTCGGCCAGGGCCTGGCGCAGCTCGTTGGCCTTGCCGCGCAGCTCCTGGGCGGCGTGGACGGTGTCGAACTTCAGCGCTGCGGTCAGGGCGCCGTCGCGGCCGATCTCGATGCGCACGTCGACCTTGCCCAGATTGTCCGGGGTCAGGGTCACGTCGAAGCGGGTGGCCTTGGCGTCGGCCTTCTTGACGATCTCGGCCGACAGGGCCGCGACGGTCTCGGGCGAACCGCGCACCGGCGCGGGGGCGGCGGCCTGGGCGGTGGCGGCCTGAGCCTGGACGACCGGGGCCGGGGCGGCCAGGGCGTTGGTGTCGATCGCGGCGCTGGCGGCGGCCGGAGCGTCGACCGAGGCGATCGCCGCGGTGGCGGTCTCCGAGCCCTTCGAGTCCGTGTTCGTATCACCCTTGTCGGCGGAGCCGGCGGCCACGGCGGTCACGGCCTGGGCGGTCTCGACGGCGACGGCGTCGGCGGCCCTGGCCTGGGCGGCCAGGGGCGACGGCGCGGCCTTGGGGGTCTCGGCGGTCTTGGTTTGGGCGGCGGCTTCCGGCGCGGCGGCCTCGGCGACGTCGGCGACGACCTCGGTCGCGACGACTTCGGCTGCGACCGGCGTGATCTCGGCGACGATCTGGGCCTGGACGGGCGCGGCGAGCGGTGCGGCGACGGGGGCCGGGGCGGTCGGCTGGGCGATCGCGACCTTGGGCGCTTCGGCCGGCTTGGCGGCGTCGGCGGTCTTGGTCTCGGCGGGCTTGGCGTCCGTGGTTTGCGGCGCGGCCAAGTCGTCGACCGCGACCGGGGCCGCGTCGTCGGCGCCCAGTTGAGCAAGAGCCTCCAAGGCGGCGGCGTCCACGGCCTGGCCTTCCGGCGCGACGGCGGCTTGAGCGACCGGGGCGGCGGCGGGCTGGGCCTGAGCGGCGGCGGTCGGCTGGGCCGGAGCCGTCTGAACGGTCTGAGTTTCCTGGGCGGCGACCGGGGCGGCCTCAACGGCGGCGGCGAAGTCGGCGACCGGGTCGACCGCGACGRCCGTGGCGTCGACCGCCGGCGGGGCGTCAGCGACGACCTCGGCCTGGACCGGGGCTTGCACGGGAACGGTCATGGCCGCGATCAGGGTGGCGGCGGCCTGGGCGGCGGCGTCGGTCGCATCGACCTGGCCGGCGTCGTTGTCCGAGGTCTTGTCCGAAGTCTTGTCGTCACCCTTGTCGGCGGCGGTGTCGCTCTTGGCGCCCTTGGTGTCCTTGGCGGCGACGACCCGATCCGAAGCCTTGTCGGCGGCGGCGTCGGCCTTGGCGTCCTGAGCGGCGTCGGCGCGGTCAGCGGCCTTGGTGTCGGTCTTGCCGTCAGCCTTGACGGGCTTGTCGGCGGCCTTGACGTCACGATCCGCGTCGCGGTCGTCACGCTTGCTGTCCGGCCGCGAGGGGGCCGAGGCGCGGGGCGCCGGCGTGTCGTCGGTCCTGCCGGCGATCGACAGCAGGGCGTCGAAGCCGTCGCTGGACGACTTGGCGCCTGCAGCCGGGGTCGGCGCGGCGGGTAGAGCGGCGGTAGGGGCGGCGATCGCGGTCATTCGCAGTCGGTGCTCGGTTGGGGGCGGCGGTCCATGATGAACACGCCGGTGTCGGCCTTCCTCTGAGCAACGGTCGGGCCAACTCGCCAAACGCCTCACAACTCCATGATTTAATTCGTTTTAATGGCTTGTTTACGAAGCAAAATCGCTCCCAATGCGGCGCTTTTTGCCGAGTCCGATCGGTCGCCAAGGACGGGAGTTGCCGCGTCGCCGCGTCGCAAGGGCGCCCCTGGCCCAGTTGGCGCCGTCCTTGCGCAGTGTGACCTGTCGAATTTCCGACCGCCGGAACATATCGCCATGAATTTCAATGGCTTGGTACAAATCAGGGGCTTGATCCCCTCCCCCGCCCGGCAAGTTTCGCCGGGCAAGGGCGCGTCATCTGTTGCGCGGTTTGCCGAGCACGAGCCTGCCGAAGCCGGACGCTTCCGTCCGGCTTCGATGAGCAGGCTCGATCTTCAACGCACTTCTAGGGGAGTCTCCGCATGTCGCTGAATGCGATCATGAACACGGCGACGTCCGGCATGATGGCCGCGCAGACGGGTCTGCGCGTCACGTCGGACAACATCGCCAACGTCAACACCACGGGCTACGTCCGCAAGACGATCGCCCAGTCGAACCTGCTGTCGGGCGGCATGGGCGTCGGCGTCAGCATCGACGCCATCAAGCGCGCGACCGACCGCTTCCTGCAGTCGGCCAGCCTGAACGCCGGCTCGGACAGCAGCCGCGCCGCCGCCATCTCCCAGGCCCTGAACACCGCCCAGCAGCTGTTCGGCGACCCCAGCGGCGACACCAGCTTCTTCTCGACCCTGGACGACATCTTCACGGCCTTCTCCTCGGCCCAGGACGATCCGTCGTCTTCCCTGCTGCGCACCCAGGCGCTCACGCGGGTGGACGACTTCCTCAGCGAGTCGAGCCGGATCACCTCGTCGCTGTCCAAGCTGGGCAAGGACGCCGACACCCGCATCTCGGCCGACGTCGACCGGGTCAACGACCTGCTGAGCCAGATCGACGGCCTCAACACCGACATCACCCGCGCCAAGGTGGCCGGGGCCGACGCCACCGGCGCCGAGAACGTCCAGAGCGGCTTGGTCGACGAGCTCTCCAAGCTGATGAACGTCCAGGTCAGCCCGCGCACCATGGGCGGCGTGGTCGTCCGTTCGACCGAAGGCTTGAACCTGGCCGGCGACGGCGCGGCCAAGGTCACCTATCAGACCTCGGCCACCGCCACCGGCTATCTGACGGTGCAGCTGGCCAACGGCTCGGTAATGCCGACCCCGCTCAACATCTCCAGCGGCGAGATGAAGGGCCTGATGGAGGTCCGCAACACCGACTTGGTCGCCCTGTCCGACCAGTTGGGCGAGTTCACCTCGCGCGCCGCCGAAGAGATCAACCGCGCCGCCAACGCCGCCTCGTCGGTGCCGGCCGCCACCACGCTGAACGGCCGCAACACCGGTCTGGACGCCCAGTCGGCGATCACCGGCTTCACCGGCAAGACGACGATCGCCCTGGCCGACGCCAGCGGCGTGATCCAGCGCCGGATCGACATCGACTTCGACGCCGGCACGATGAGCGTCAACGGCGGCGGCGGCCCGGCCTTCACCCCCGCCAACTTCATGGCCCAGCTGAACACCGCCATGGGCGGCCAGGGCACGGCGGGCTTCGCGGGCGGCGCGCTGAACCTGAGCGGCGTCGGCGGCCTGGGCGTGGCGGTCGCCGACGACGCCACCACCCCGGCGGCCAAGGCCGGCAAGGGCTTCAGCCACTATTTCGGCCTCAACGACATCATCCGCACGAACGGCTATTCGCCGTACGAGACCGGCCTGACCGCCTCGGACCCGAACGGCTTCACCTCGGGCACGATGACCATCCGCCTGACCGACGTCGAGGGCGGTCGGATCCGCGACATCAGCGTCGATCCGCCGATCGGCGGCTCCATGCAGGACATGCTGGACGCCCTGAACTCGCGCGCCGCGGGCACGGGCCTGTACGGAACCTTCTCGCTGAACGGCAAGGGGCAGATCAGCTTCGCCTCGAACACCACGACGCCGGTCAGCATGTCGATCGTGGCCGACACCACCGAGCGCGGCGCCGGCGGTCCCAGCGCCAGCCAGCTGTTCGGCATCGGCCCGGCCGAGCGCAGCACCCGGGGCGAGAAGTTCTTCGTCAACACGGCGATGGACCAGAACCCCAAGCTGCTGCCCTTCGCCCAGCTGGACCTGACCCAGGCCGTCGGCGGCAACCCGGCCCTGGCGATCGGCGACGGCCGCGGGGCCCTGGCCCTGGCCAAGGCCGGCGAGACCACCACCAACTTCTCGGCCGCCGGCGACGCCTCGGGCGTCACCATGACCGTCTCGCGCTACGCCTCCGACTTCAGCGGCTCGATCGGCCGCCGGGCGGCCACAGCCGAGAGCCGCAAGGACGCCGCCGAGGCGGTGTCCAGCGAAGTCGACAGCCAGCGCCAGTCGGAAGAGGGTGTGAACCTCGACGAAGAGCTGATCAACCTGACCACCTACCAGCAGGCCTTCAACGCCTCGGCCCGCCTGATCCAGGCGACCAAGGACATGTTCGACGTGCTCGTCGGAATTATGGGGTAAGCCATGACCCGCGTCTCGACCGTCCAGAACTACCACATCATGACGTCCAACCTGATGCGGGCCCAGATCCGCCAGAACGACGTCGGCGACCAGGTGTCCAGCCAGAAGGTCGCCAGCGACCTGAAGGGCTACGCCAAGAATGCCGAGGTGCTGACCGCCATGCGCGGGACCCACACCCGGATCAACGGCCTGCTCGACCAGACCAAGCTGGTCACCAACCGCCTGGAGATGCAGGACACCGGCATCGGCCGGGTGGCCGACGCCACCAAGAGCGGGCGCGACGCCATCGCCAACGCCCTGGCGGCCGGCAGCGCCGCGACCCTGATGCAGCAGCTGCAAGCCAATTTCGGCGACGTCGTCCAGGGGATGAACACCAAGTCGAACGGCCTCTACGTCTTTTCCGGCGCCCAGACCGACACGGCCACGACCTCGGCCACGGCCATGGCCGACCTGACGGCCGCGCCCTCGACGGCGTCGCTGTTCCACAACGACCAGTACATCACCACCAACCGCGTCGACGAGCAGACCAGCGCCAAGACCGGCGTGCTGGGCGACGCGCTGGGCACGGGCGTGTTCGACGCCTTCAAGCAGGTGCAGGCCTATGTCGACGCCAACGGCCCGTTCACCGGCAACCTGACCGACACGCAAGTCACCTTCCTGAGGGGCCTGCTGCCGACCTTCGACGCGGCCTATACCGGTGTCATCGACCTGCAGGGCAAGAACGGCGTGACCCAGAAGCGCTTCGAGGGCGCCCAGGCCGATCTCTCGAACCAGGCCGACACCCTGACCACCATGGTCGGCGGCATCACCGACGTCGACATGGCCGACGCCGTCACCCGCCTGGAGTCGGCCAAGCTGGCCGTCCAGGCCTCGGCCCAGGTGTTCAGCAGCTTGCAGGCCTCGTCGCTGCTGAACGTGCTGAAGTAGGGGCAGAAGATGCTCCCCCGCGAGGCGGGGGAGCTGTCGCGGAGCGACTGAGGGGGCCAA
>NZ_JBFUJD010000141.1:0-5107 GCF_056401555.1 Caulobacter sp. P4_E5 | reverse complement strand
CTCTAGAGCCTGTCCGTTTCTGATGGAAACATCAGAAACGGATAAACAGGCTCTATCTCAAACACTTAGAGCGTGGCAGACGCCGAAACCGCTCACACTTTCGGCTGCCACGCTCCAGAAGGCTTRGCTCTTCGGCTTGGCGGCCGTGTTGCAGTCGGCGATCGCGGCGTCCTCCAGCGGCTCGCCGCGATAGTTGAACGCGGTCAGTTCGCCGAGCTGGCCGGCCAGCTTGCGGCAGGCGCGGGCCACGGGCAGGGCCCGGACCCTGGTGGCGGTGCAGACGTCGGCCTTACAGCGCCAGACCGAACCGTCCTGGATGAAGTGATCCGTCGAGACGGGGGTCTTCAGCTTCAGCCAGGCGCCTTCGCTGTCGGCGGCGAAGGCGGGGCCGGCCAACAGGCCAGCCATCAAGGCGCAGGCCGTCAGGCCCGCGTTAAAAGCGGTACGCATTCCTTGGTCTCCTATCCCCGCGCCGGATGGGAGATCCGACGCATGAGCGCGCAGCGTTCGACGAACGGCGAGCTCGCAGGGATAGTGCGTCTCTTTTGAAAACTAAGTCAACTGTCGAAGCGCCGCCGGGGCGCCCGTCTGGTAGATTTCTTCATCCCAGGCCAGCAGGGCGGGGGTCACGTCCTCGGCCTTTTCGACCGCCCGCCAGGCGTTGGCCAGGCTGGGCGGGGTCAGGCGCGCGTCGATCGTGTGGCGGATCAGCTCGAACAGCGGATCCCAGAAGCCGCCGGGGTTATGGAACACAATCGGCTTCTGGTGAAGATCTAAACGGCGCCAAGATAGCAATTCGACGATCTCTTCCAGCGTGCCGATGCCGCCGGGCAGCACGACGAAGCCGTCCGAGCGCTCGAACATCATCATCTTCCGCTCGTGCATGTTGTCGACGATCACCGTCTCGACGTCGTCGAACGGCTGCTCGCGGCCGCGCAGGAAGGTCGGGATGATTCCCAGCACCGCGCCGCCGGCCGAGTGGGCCCCGCGCGCCGTGGCGCCCATCAGGCCCACGCCGCCGCCGCCATAGATCAATTTCAGGCCCGCGCGGGCGAAGCTCTCGCCGATCCTGTAGGCGTCGGTGATGTAGCTGGGGTCGGCGTCGTTGGAGGAACCGCAGTACACGCAGACGGAACCCAGGCGGCTAGACTCGTCGGGCATCGTCGTCCACTCCACACACAAGACAAAGGCGCGCGGGCTCGCGCGCCTCGGGTTCGTCCCTATTTGAGGCCGTATGATCAGGTTTCGTCTCCGAGGTTTCAAGTCGCCGATGCTCGCGGCGGGACTCGCCGCCTCTCTGCTGGCGGCCTGCGGACCCGATACGCCGGGAAAGGCCAAGGCCGCCGAGGAGGCCGATAGCGCCGAGGCCGGCTACCTGGCGCCGCCGACCCTGGAAAGCGCCCAGCGGGCGGGAAACCGCATCACCCTGGTCGGCCAGGGCGCGCCGGATTCGGACATCCGTCTGGGTTCGCCCACCGGCGAGGCGGTGATGGGCCGGGTCGACGCCTTCGGGCGCTGGAGCCTCGCCGTTCCCACAGAGCCGGGCGTGCGATTGTTTGGGCTGTCGACGACGCGGAACGGCCGAACGGTGCAGGCCGAAGGCTACATCATGGTCGCCGACGGTGGCGAGGTCGCCCTGTTGCGCGCCGGGGCGGGCGCCCGCCGCCTCACCGCCGGATCGTCCTCGCCGCGCATCCTGGCCGTGGATGTCGATCGTGAGGGCGGAGCGATGGTCTCGGGTGTGGCCGCGCCGGGCGCGGGCCTGAACATCCGGGTCGATCGCGTCACCCGCGGCGGCGGCCGCACCGACGACGACGGCCGCTTCTTCATTTCTCTGAGCGATTCGCTGTCGCATGGGCCGCATTACATCCAGGTCGGTGGCGACGGGGGCGAGGACGGGGTGACCATCGCCACCTCGCCGGCCGCGCCGCTGGTCTACGGACCCGTCCGCGCCGATCGCACGCCGATGGGCTGGCGGATCGACTGGATGACCCCGGGCGGCGGCGTCCAGACCACCCTGCTGATCGGCGGAGAAGCCCGATGAGGGGCATGGGCGGACCGCCCTCGACCAGCCGCGCCGCCACCTCGGGCGCGATCGCCAAGCCCGACCAGCCGGTGCGTTTCTGGCGCGCCATGAGCGACTTGGTTCAGCTGGTGCTGCGCTCCAAGGCCCCCGGCTTGCGCTGGCGGGTGACCGTCGCCTTGGTGCTGACCCTGGCGGGCAAGGCGCTTGGCGTCCTGGCGCCGCTGATGCTGGGCAAGGCGGTCAATCACCTGTCGGCCGGGCAGGGCGCGGCGGCCGCCGTGACCTGGGCCTTCGCCGGGCTGGCGGGGGGCTGGGCCCTGATCCGGTTCATCTCCGCCGCCACGCCCCAGGCGCGCGACGCGGTGTTCACGCCGGTGGCCCAGGCCGCTCAGAACCGAGCGGCGGTCGAGACCTTCTCCCACGCCCTGTCCCTGTCCATCGACTTTCACCAATCCAAGCGCACCGGCTCGTTGTCGCGGGTGATCGATCGCGGCGCGCGGTCGATGGACTTCCTGCTGCGCGGCCTGGTCTTCAACGTCGCGCCGACCGGCGTCGAACTGATCATGGCCGCCATCGTCCTGGCCAAGGCCTATGACTGGCGGTTCGCGGCTGTGGCCCTCGCGACCGTGGCGATCTACGGCTATCTGACCTTCGCCATCTCCGACTGGCGGATCGGCCACCGCAGGGTGCTGAACGAGGCCGACGCCGAGGCCGCCGGCCGGGCGGTCGACGCGTTGCTGAACTACGAGACCGTCAAGTCGTTCGGCGGCGAGGACCGGGCGGTGGCGGGCTATGGCCGGGCGCTGGACGTCTATGGCCAGGCCCAGGTCAAGGCCACCAACTCGCTGAACCTGCTGAACGTCGTCCAGTCGGCGGTGATGAGCCTGGGCCTGGGCGCCATGGCCGTGCTGGCCGGCGCCCAGGCCGCCGCCGGCGAGATCGGACCCGGCGACGTCACCGCCGCCATCCTGATCCTGATCAATCTCTACGCGCCGCTGAACATCCTGGGCTTCGCCTATCGCGAGATCCGCCAGTCGCTGATCGACATGGAAGCGATGCTGGAGCTGCGCCGCCAGACCGCCGATGTCGCCGACGCGCCGGACGCCCAGGATCTGCCGCCCTGCGCCGACCAGCGCGGCGGGGCGGTGGCCTTCGAGGCCGTCTCGTTCCGCCACGGGGCCCGCTCGGAGGGCCTGGCGGACGTCTCGCTGACCGTCGCGCCTGGCACGACCATGGCCATCGTCGGACCCTCGGGCGCCGGCAAGACCACCCTGGTGCGCCTGGCGCTGCGGATGATCGACCCGCAGGCCGGCCGGGTGACCCTGGACGGCCACGACCTGCGCGACCTGAAGCAGGCGTCGCTGCGCCGGGCTGTCGCCCTGGTGCCGCAGGACGTCGCCCTGTTCAACGACACCCTGGCCGCCAACATCGCCTTCGCCCGCCCCGAGGTCGGCGAGGCCGAGGTCTGGGCCGCCGCCGAGGCGGCGGAGCTGGGCGAGTTCATCCGCAACCTGCCCGAAGGCATGGAGACCAAGGTCGGCGAGCGCGGTCTCAAGCTTTCCGGCGGCGAGCGCCAGCGGGTCGGCATCGCCCGGGCCCTGCTGGCCGAGCCGCGGGTGCTGATCCTGGACGAGGCCACCAGCGCGCTGGACAGCCGCACCGAGGCGGCGATCCAAGCGACCTTGCGCAAGGCGAGAGCAGGGCGGACGACCCTGGTCGTGGCCCACCGACTGTCGACCATCGCCGACGCCGACGAGATCGTGGTGCTGCGGCGAGGCAAGGTGGTCGAGCGCGGTCGTCACGAGGCCCTGCTGGAGGCCGGCGGCGAATACGCGGCCCTGTGGCGGCGCCAGACGCGCGAGCGCGAGCCGGTTTAGTGGGTTTCGCCCGCCGGTCGCCGGAGTCTATATCGGACGCGTCGTTTCGCTCTGGCCGTCTGGGAGCCTCGTCTTGCGCTATCTGCACACCATGGTCCGCGTCCGTGATCTGGACGCCTCGCTGCGGTTCTATTGCGAAGGCCTGGGGCTCCAGGAAATGTACCGCATGGAGAACGACAAGGGGCGCTTCACCCTCGTCTTCCTGGCCGCGCCCGAAGACGTCGAGCTGGCCAAGGCGCGCAAGGCCCCGCTGGTCGAGCTGACCTACAACTGGGATCCCGAGGACTATCAGGGCGGCCGCAACTTTGGCCACCTGGCCTACCGCGTCGACGACATCTACGAGACCTGTCAGCGCCTGTTGGACATGGGCGTGACCATCAACCGTCCGCCCCGCGACGGCCATATGGCCTTCGTGCGCTCGCCGGACAACATCTCGATCGAGCTGTTGCAGGACGGCGACCTGCCGCCGGCCGAGCCATGGGCGTCGATGCCCAACACCGGCGCCTGGTAGGGGCGTTCAACCCTGCCTTTCGCCCGCCAGCTCTTGCAGGCGACGGCGGGGAGCGTCGGCGATGGCGGCCCAGAGCACGCGCGCCAGCTCGACGCGATAGGCCGTCGCGTAGCCGGTGACGAACGGCGAGCGGCCACTGCCCGGTATCTCCCGGTTCAAGGCGTCGACCAGGGCCTGACGGACATTGCGCGCCTGGGCGTCGTGGGCGGGGCCCGGCGCGGCGATCTTCCGGTCGATCTCCAGCCCGGCGTGAACGGCGGTGGCCACCAGCGCGGGCAGGATGGAGAAGTCGGCGCTGGAGGTCGTCTGCATCAGGAAGCTGGGCTTGGTGGTGTCGGTTCCGACCTTTTCGTCGGTCAGCTCGAAGTCCATCGTCGCGACGACTCGCTGCAGCGTTTCGGGCCAATGGTCGTCGGCTTTGGTCATGATGAAGTCTTTAGCCCCCCCGGGCGTCTTGTCAGCTCCCCCGGATAGCGATGTTCGCGCGCGGATCAATCCCGCGAATTGTCACCGCCTCGATTTGAGCGCGAGCCGGCCCTGGAAAACGGCGATTGGACACTCCAAATGCAACCGGCGCCGTTGCGCGCTTTGAAACACGAGGGTTCCCGCATGTCGGATCTGTCCGCCTTCCCGATCACCCAGCGCTGGCCGGCCCAGCATCTCGATCGGATCCAGCTCTATTCGCTGCGCTGC
>NZ_JBFUJD010000140.1:0-5654 GCF_056401555.1 Caulobacter sp. P4_E5 | reverse complement strand
GTGACAACCCCTGGAGCCGATACGCCGCAGGCGCCACTCGCTTGGTGCGTGAAAAAGCGGCATTGATTCAGAGACTTGAAACTTGGCCTTGGTGCGCCGATTTTTTGCTTTCGACAGCTTCACAGAAGGAACCCGCCATGACGCTGCGCATCTACGGCGACTCGATCTCGGGCAATTGCCTCAAGGTGAAGTGGACCGCCGAACAGCTGCATCGGCCGTTCGAATGGATCGAGACCAGCGTCCTGGCGGCCGAAACGCGCACGCCCGAGTTCCTGGCCTTGAACCCGGCGGGCCAGGCGCCGCTGGTCATCCTGGAGGACGGCCGGCCGCTGGCTCAGTCGAACGCCATCATGCTGCACCTGGCCGAGGGCTCGGCCCTGGTCCCCGCCGACGCTTACGAGCGGGCCAAGATGCTCGAATGGCTGTTCTGGGAGCAGTACAGCCACGAGCCCTATGTCGCCGTGGCGCGCTTCCAGGTCGTCTATCTGGGCAAGGCTCTGGAGAGCCTGGAAACCCGGCTGATCGAGCGCGGCGGCCAGGCCCTGGCGCGGCTGGAAACACAGCTGAAACAAACGCCCTTTCTGGTCGGCGAGCGGCTCACCCTGGCGGACATCGCCCTGGTGGCTTACACCCGCGTGGCGCACGAGGGCGGGTTCGACCTTTCGCTGTATCCGGCCGTGAAGGCCTGGGTGGGGCGGATGGACGCCGCGCTCGGCATTATCTGATCCTTCGGAGCTTCTCCTTGCGTCTGTCGTCCAGCCTGAAAGTCCTCGCCCTCGCCGCCGCCCTGTCGGCGCCGGCCGCCTCGGCCTTCGCCTGGGGTTCTTCGGGCCACCGGGTGGTGGGCGTGGTCGGCGCCGCCAGCCTGCCCTCGGACGTGCCGGCCTTCCTGCGTACGCCCGAGGCGATCGCCGCGATCGGCGAGTACGCCCGCGAGCCGGACCGCTGGAAGGGTTCGGGCAAGATCCACGACACCGACCGCGACGCCGCCCACTTCCTGGACGTCGACGACCAGGGCAAGATGTTCGGCGGCCCGGCCTTCACGGTGGCGACCCTGCCGCCGACCCGCGCCGACTACGAAAAGGCCCTGCAGGCCGCCGGCGTCGACAGCTGGAAGGCCGGCTACCTGCCGTACGCGATCATCGACGGCTATCAGCAGCTGGTGAAGGACTTCACCTACTGGCGCATCCTGACCGCCGCTCTGAAGATCGAGAAGGATCCGACCCGGCTGGCCTATTACAAGGCCGACCTGAAGCGCCGGGAAGATCTGCTGGTCCGCGACCTGGGCGTCTGGGCCCACTATGTCGGCGACGGCAGCCAGCCGCTGCACCTGTCGGTACACTACAACGGCTGGGGCGACTATCCGAACCCCAACGGCTACACCAATGCCCGCTCGACGCACTTCCAGTTCGAGGGGCCGCTGGCCAAGGCCCTGGGCGACGAGGCGTCGATCAAGGCGCTGGTGCCGGCCTACAAGGCCTGCGACTGCTCGATCGAGACCCGCGTCGTCGGCTATCTGACCGAGACCTGGAAGCAGACCGAGCCGCTGTACCAGCTGGAAAAGGCCGGCGGCATGGTCGAGACCGACCCGCGCGCCAAGACCTTCGTCCAGACCCGTATCGCCGCCGGAGCCACGGCCCTGCGCGACCTGGTCACTGACGCCTGGACCGCCAGCGCCAAGGGCACGATCGGCTATCGTCCGGAGATCAGCGTGGCGGACGTCGAGTCCGGCAAGGCCGATCCGTGGTTCGACCTCTACGGCAAGGACTGAGACGCGGCATGCTGGCTTTCGGCGCGCCCGTAGCGGGGCTGACCTATCTGGATCGTCGGGCCGCGTTCGGCGTCGCCGAGAACGCCTTGGGCCAGATCGCCCTGGCCCAGGTGACCAAGCCCGGCAAGCCGCCGTACTTCGACCTGCCTGGCGGCGCGGTGGATGGTGACGAGACCGAGGCCGAGGCGGTGGTCCGCGAGTTCGGCGAAGAGACCGGCCTGGTGGTCGAGGCCGGCCTTCTGATCGATACGGTGTCGCAGCTGTTCCTGAAGTCCGACGGCCAGCCGGTGCGGAACTTCGGCGGGGTCTATGCGGTCAAGGTGACCGGCGACAAGCCCGCCCTGAAGGTCGAGGACGACCATGCGCTGGTCTGGCTGGACCCGCGCGACGCGGTGGTCGCCCTGCGCCACGACGCCCATGCCTGGGCCGTCGCGGCGTGGATGCGCAGAGGCTAGTTCGCGGGGCTAGTTCGCAGCCAGGGCCACGCCGGCTCCGGCGGCCTTCGCCACCTTCAGGTCGGCGGCCTGCTTTTCGTTCAGGGCGTCCTGCACATCGGCGTCGAAGTCCATCAGGCAGGCCTTGACCGACAGTCCGCGCAGTCCCTTGGCTTCGCAGGCGCGGTTGCCGGCGATATTCACACGACGGGCGAACTCGCGCGCATCGGTGGGATCCGACAGGCGCAGGTCGCCGACCTTGATCCGGGCGACCGGCTGGACGCGTTCGCCAGCGTGGGCGGCGGTCAGGCTGATGATCGGGGTGGCGGCCAGGGCCAGGGCGGCGACGGCGGCGATACGGTTGACGATCTTGCTCATGGTCTCAGATCCCTCTCTCGGTTGGTCGCCCGCGGCGATCCGTTGAGCGAGGGTGTAGGCCCGACGTGCGCCGAAAACCCGTTACGAGTGCTTCATGACCTCGATTTAAGTCTATGAAGTACAAGTAATATTTCCGAAAATTTAGAATTGGGCGGTGGGGATCGTCAGGCCGGAGCGAACACCAGTCTGATGGCGTCCTCCGGGACGGTGTCGCTGGCGATCAGACGCAGGGGCGGTCGCGCCCGGGCGAAATAGGGCTTTCCGCCGCCGAGAACGACGGGGCGGAAGTAGAGGCGGTACTCGTCGATCAGGCCAAGGCCGGTCAGGCTGGCCGCCAGCTCAGGCCCAGCGACGTCGATGTCGCCCTCGACGTCGGCCTTGAGCTGTCGGACGAACGCTTCGACGTCGTGGGAGATCAGCGTCGCGTTGGGACCGACCGACTTCAGCGTGCGTGACACGACCCATTTGGGTTGCGCCCGCCACGCCTGCGCGAAGTCCCGTTCGATCTCGCCCCAATCCGGACGGTCCTCGTCCCAATAGCGCATCACCTCGTATATGCGGCGGCCGTAGAGACAGCCGGCCAAGGCGCGGACGTGGTCGTTGAAGTGGCGATGTAGCGCGGGGCCAGGGATCGGCAGCTGCGGCCCGCCGGCCGCGCCGGCGACATAGCCGTCGAGCGACTGCATCATTCCGAAGACGAGTTTGGCCATCGGCGACCTTCATGTTTAGCCGGCCCGTCGCCGCCTCGTCCGAAGGACGTGGGCGTGTGCCGGAAACCGACAACGGTCAGCGAACTTTCTCGTCCTTGAAACCCGCCGCCGTCCTACGCCGCGGCGAAGTCCCGCGTGGCCTTATGGTCACTCTGGCGGACGGGCAGGGTGAAGCTGACCGTGGTGCCTTCGCCGGGCGTGGAGTGCATCTCCAGTAGGCCGTCGTGCATGGTGATCAGCGACTTGGTCAGGGCCAGGCCCAGGCCCGTGCCTTGGGTGGTCTTGGAGAACTGGCTCTCGACCTGTTYGAACGGCCGGGCCAGGCGCTCCAGGTCTTCCTTGGCGATGCCGATGCCGGTGTCGGTGACCGACACCTTGACCGTGTCGTTGAACGGGTCGCGGCGGACCTCGGCGCGAATGGTGACGCTGCCGGCGCGCGGCGTGAACTTGATAGCGTTGGACAGCAGGTTCAGCAGCACCTGCTTGACCGCCCGGTAGTCGGCCTCGATCTCGGGCAGGACCGGGAAGTCGATGCTGAGCTTCAGGCCGGCGGCCTCGGCGCGGTTGCGGATCAGGCGGACGGCGTCCTCGGCCACGTCCTCCAGGTGCATCGGCTCGAACTTGAGGTTCATCTTGCCGGCCTCGATCTTCGACATGTCGAGGATGTCGTTGATCAGCGCCAGCAGGTGTTGGCCCGACGAGTGGATGTCCTGGCTGTAGCCCTTGTAGCGGGCGTCCCCGAGCGCGCCGAACATCTCGTTCATCATGATCTCGGAGAAGCCGTTGATGGCGTTCAGCGGCGTCCGCAGCTCGTGGGACATGTTGGCCAGGAACTCGCTCTTGGCCTTGTTGGCGCTCTCGGCCTTGACCTTCTCGGTCTCGTACTTGCGGGCCAGCTCGGCCAGCTGCTCCTGGCTGCGCTCCAGGCCGGCGATGGCGTTCTGCAGCTGTTCCTCGTTGAGGCGGCGGGCTTCTTCCTGGGTCTTGATCGCGGTGATGTCGGCCGCGGTCATGACTAGGCCGCCCTCGGCCGTGCGGCGCTCGCTGATCTGGATCCAGCGGCCGTCCATCAGCTCGGCCTCGCGCACGCCCTTGGCGCCGTCGGGGGCGGGGTGGTCCTGCTTGATGGCCAGGGCGGCGAAGCGGTTGACCTCGGCCCGCGCGGCGCCGGGTTTGAGCAGCTTGGGCTCCAGCGAGAAGACGCTGCGATAGTTGCGGTTGCACATCAGCAGCCGGCCCTGGCGGTCCCAGAGCACGAAGGCTTCGGACACGCTCTCGATGGCGTCGCGCAGGCGGTTCTCGGCGGCCTGGGCGCGGGCCTGGGCGATGCGCTCCTCGGTGACGTCCAGGGCCACGCCGATGATGCGGACATAGCCGTCGACGCCCGGCTTGCCAAAGCCTTGGCCGCGCGCGTCGATCCACAGCGAGCGGCCGCCCTGCTCGGCGGCGGGGACACGGAACGAGACGTCGAAGGCGCCGTACATGGCCGCGTTGGCCAGGGCCTGGCGGACCCGTTCGCGGTGGTCGATCGAGATCCGCTCCAGCAGATCCTGGCCCGAGACCACGCCGCCGCCGCCCCAGCCGAACATCGCGCCGGTCACGTCGGACAGGAACACCTGGTCCCCGTTCAGGTCCCATTCCCAGATGCCGCAGCGGGCGGCCTCGACGGCCAGGCGGAAACGCTGCTCGCTGTCGACGAACTCACGGTGCGCGACCTCGGCCTTGCGGCTCTGGATCAGCAGCAGCAGCGCCAGGGCGATACCGACGGCCAGCGGCGCCAGCAGGTTGAACGCGCCGTCCATGACCTGTCGGTCAAGGTTGGCGACGGTGTGGGTGGGCGCCGCGGCAATCACCTGCAGGGCGCCTTCGGCGGTGGGACGCACGGCGACGTCCAGCGCCGCGCCGTCGATCGCCTGGCCGCGCAGGGCGACCGGGCCGTCGCCGATGTCCTCGGGCGACAGAGCGAAGGCTTCGCGGACCGTATTGGCGCCCTGGGCGCCGCGACCGCGCGCGGCGATCAGCTTGCCGGTCGACAAGGCCAGGGCCGCGCCGTCGCCCTTTTGGGGATCTTCGATCAGGCGCGTGGCGTCGCCGCTGGCGATCACGAAGGCGCGGGCGTGGTCCAGGGTGKCGGTGGTGGCGACATAGAGCCGGCCGGTGTCGCCGACCGAGCCGGTCCAGGTGGTGCGGCCCGAGGCGGCGGCGGCCTGGGCGGCGGCCTTCCAGTCTGCGCCTTCGTCGCGGCCGGCGATCGACACGACGCCGCTGGGGCTGACGACCGCGACGGCCGCGGCCTCGCCGCCGGCGGCGCGCAGGGCGGTCTCGGCGGCGTCCATGGTCGCGCCCGGATCGCGCTTGAGC
>NZ_JBFUJD010000139.1:0-6047 GCF_056401555.1 Caulobacter sp. P4_E5 | reverse complement strand
GCCTGGGCGTCGCCGCGCGCCATGCGCTGCGAGGTCTCGATCTTCAGGTCCATCTCGCGGGCGGCGGCGATGTCGATAGCGGCCGGCAAGTCTTCGTACTCGACCACGGCCAGGCCGGCGGCGGCGCGGGCGGCGGCGATCGAGGTGGCGGCGACGGCGAACAGGCTCTGGCCGACGCAATAGACCTCGCCCCCAGACGTCTCGCTGGCAGCGAACAGCTTGTCGTCGTGGATCACCGGGCTGACGTCGTTCTCGCCGGGGATGTCGGCGGCGGTCAGCACTATCACCACGCCGGGGGCGGCGCGGACGGCGGAAAGGTCCAGCTTGGTGATACGCGCGTGCGCCTTGGCGCTCATGCCCAGATGCACGTGCAGCAGGCCGGCCGGCTCGGGAATGTCGTCGATATAGATCGCCGAGCCCGCCACGTGGCGGGCGGCGCTGTCATGCGGCAGAGGCGCGTGGACGCCCTGGAACGGGGCGGTCTCGACGACGGTGGCGGCGGAGTCAGCCATGCGCGCTCTCCGGGACGATGCGGGTCTCCGCATCCGGGTCCTGGCTCTCCAGGAACACCTTGCGCAGCATATTCCGAGCGGTCAGCGACCGGTAGGCCGCCGAGGCGCGCATGTCGCTCATCGGTTTGAAGTCGATGTCCAGCGCCGCCATCCCCGCCTCGACCGTGGCCTCGGTCCAGGGCTGGCCGATCAGGGCCGCCTCGCAAGCCTTGGCCCGCTTCGGCGTCCCGGCCATGCCTCCGAAGGCGATGCGGGCGTCGGTGACCACGCCATCCTTCACCGCCAGCGAGAACGCCCCGCAGACCGCCGAGATGTCCTGGTCGAAACGCTTGGACAGCTTGAAAACCTTGAAGATCCAGTCTGTCGGCAGCGTCGGCGCGATCACCGCCTCGACGAACTCGCCGGGCCGTCGGTCCTGCTTGCCGTAGTCGAGGAAGAAGTCTTCCAGCGGCATCTCGCGGCGCTCGCTCCCCTTCCGCAGGACCAGGGTCGCTCCGGCCACGATCAGGGCCGGCGGCATGTCGCCGATCGGCGAGCCGTTGGCGATGTTGCCACCGATAGTGCCGCTGTTGCGGACTTGGGTTGAGCCCAGGCGCCGCATCATCGCGCCCAGGTCGGGATAGAGCTTCGAGATCGCCTCGACGGCGTCGACATAGCGGACGCCGGCGCCGATCTTCAGACCGTCGGCCGTCGCCTCCAGCGCCTTCAGTTCGGCGACCTCGGACACGCTGATCAGGATCGGCAAAGGCCGCCGCTGCTTGGTGACCCACAGGCCGACATCGGTGGCGCCGGCCACGATCGTGGCGTCGGGATAGGCCTCGTAGACCTGGGCCAGCTCGGCGACCGTGCGCGGCGACAGCCAGCGGCGGGTGACGCCGTGGATCGGGTCCTCGAAGCTGAGCTCAAGCATGGTGTCGTCGCGGACGACTGACAGGTCGACCGCCGGCGCGGGCTCGGCCGCGACGCCCTTGGCCACCTCGATGATCGGGCCATAGCCGGTGCAGCGGCACAGGTTGCCAGCCAGCACCTCGCCGACCGGGGCGGCCGCCCCCTTGGCCGCGATCGCGCGACCGTACAGAGACATCACGATGCCCGGCGTGCAGAACCCGCACTGCGAGCCGTGCTTGTCGACCATGGCCTGCTGCACCGGATGCAGCGCGCCGCCTTTCGCCAAACTCTCGACCGTCATCAATGCCTTGCCGTGCAGCATGGGCAGGAACTGGATGCAGCTGTTGACCACCCGCCAGGCGACATTCTCGCCTTCGCCGGCGGGCTCGCCAACCAGCACGGTGCATGAACCGCAGTCGCCCTCGGCGCAGCCCTCCTTGGTCCCGGTGCGGCGCATCGGGCCACGCAGGTGCTCAAGCAAGGTCGTCGTCGGGTTGGCCCCGCGGACCTCATGGACCTCCCCGTCCAGCAGGAACCTGATCGTCTCGCCCATCAGCTGCCCCGGTAGGTGGAATAGCCGTACGGCGAGACCAGCAGCGGCACGTGCCAGTGCTGCTCGACGTTCGACACCGAAAAATCGATGATCACGACGTCCAGGAACGGCGGGTCGGTGACCGGCAGGTTCGAGGCCTTGAAGTGCTCGCCGATCGCGAACTCCAGGCGGTAGCCGCCCACCTTCAGGTCCTCGCCAGCGACAAGCCGCGCACGGCCGTCGGCGTCCGTGCGGAATTCCGCCACCGGGGCGAGGTCAGAGCCCTCGCGCCGCGACACGCGCACCACGACCCCGGCCGCCGGCTTTCCGGCCGCCTGGTCGAGGATATGGGTCGTCAATCCGCTCATGCTCCGCCCTCTGATCGCCGTCTCGAACCGATGCTCGGGCGCTCCGCCCGCCCTGTCCAGCGCCTTGCCCCGCGCGACCGCGCCGGAAGGACAAGCGCCGAGGAAGGCGGCGTGCGGCGCCCGAAGCACAGGCATTATATAATAGATTTATTACTTATGAGAGCCGGAATCCGCTTCTGATCCCGCCGACGACTGGTACCGCTACCAATAAAAAACACCCAATCGGCGGCGAAGAGTTGGAATTGCCGCGCCAACCCCGCTAGCAAAGGCGCCGACGCTTCGCGCTGAGACGAAGCCAGCCAGATGCGCCGCGCAGGCCGCCAGAGGAACGATCGATGGACGAGGATTTCCGTAAAGCCGCCCTGGACTACCACCGTCTTCCGCGGCCTGGGAAACTGGCGATCGAAGCCACCAAGCGGATGGCCACCCAGCGCGACCTCGCCCTGGCCTATTCGCCCGGCGTCGCCGCGCCCTGCCTGGCCATCGCCGAGAACCCCGACCTGGCGCGCGACTACACCGCGCGCGGCAACCTGGTGGCCGTGATCTCCAACGGCACGGCCGTGCTGGGCCTGGGCAATATCGGCCCGCTGGCCAGCAAGCCGGTGATGGAAGGCAAGGCGGTCCTGTTCAAGAAGTTCGCCGGCATCGACGTCTTCGACATCGAAGTCGACGCCGAGGATCCCGACCGCTTCATCGAGGTGGTCGCGGCCCTGGAGCCCACTTTTGGCGGCATCAATCTCGAGGACATCAAGGCCCCCGAGTGTTTCGTCATCGAGCGCGCCCTGCGCGAGCGGATGAACATTCCGGTCTTCCACGACGACCAGCACGGCACCGCCATCGTCTGCGCGGCGGCGGTCCGCAACGCCCTGCTCGTCCAGGGCAAGACCCTGAAGGACGTCAAGCTGGTCACCTCGGGCGCCGGCGCGGCCGCCCTGGCCTGCGTCGACCTCTTGGTCTCGATGGGCCTGCCGGTCGAGAACGTCACCCTGACCGACATCAAGGGCGTGGTGCACGCCGGCCGCGAGCCGGACATGCCCGACAACATGGCGCGCTATGCTCGCCAGACCGACGCGCGCACCCTGCCCGAAGTGCTGCCGGGCGCCGACATCTTCCTGGGCCTCTCGGCCCCGCGCGTGTTCAAGCCCGAGTGGCTGCCGCTGCTGGCT
Source organism: Caulobacter sp. P4_E5 (assembly GCF_056401555.1). Lineage (NCBI taxonomy): Bacteria > Pseudomonadati > Pseudomonadota > Alphaproteobacteria > Caulobacterales > Caulobacteraceae > Caulobacter > Caulobacter sp. P4_E5. Next base: position 2,581 of record NZ_JBFUJD010000139.1, on the reverse strand, counting down.
CCGAACCCGCTGATCCTGGCCATGGCCAATCCGGATCCGGAGATCCTGCCCGAGCTGGTCTATGCCGCCCGGCCCGACGCGATCATGGCCACCGGCCGCAGCGACTATCCCAACCAGGTCAACAACGTCCTCTGCTTCCCGTTCATTTTCCGGGGCGCCCTGGACGTCGGGGCCAGCGAGATCAACGAGGCGATGAAGGTCGCCGCCGTCGAGGCCATCGCCGAGCTGGCCCGTGCCGAGGCGTCGGAAGTGGTCGCCAGCGCCTATGGCGGCGCGGCGCCGGTGTTCGGTTCGCAATACATCATCCCCAAGCCGTTCGATCCGCGCCTGATCCTGCAGATCGCCCCGGCCGTGGCCCGGGCGGCCATGGACAGCGGCGTCGCCACCCGGCCGATCGCCGACTTCGACGCCTATCAGGCCGAGCTGGAGCTGTTCGTCTATCGCTCGGGCCAGCTGATGCGGCCGGTGTTCGAGCGGGCCCGCAAGGCGCCGGTCAAGGTCGCCTATGCCGAGGGCGAGGACGAGCGCGTGCTGCGCGCCGTCCAGACCGTGGTCGACGAGGGCCTGGCCAGACCGGTGCTGGTCGGCCGCCGCGACGTCATCAAGGCCAAGGTCGCGGAGATGGGCCTACGCCTGGACCTCGGTGGCGCGATCGAGATCGTCGACCCGCAGACCGACAAGGCGCTGTTCGGCCCGCTGGTCGCCGACTACCAGCGCCTGGTCGGCCGGCGCGGCGTGCCGCCAAGCGCCGCCGAGCGCCGCGTCCAGGGCCGCCGCACCGTGGCCGCCTCGATGCTGCTCGCGTCCGGCTATGTCGAGGCCGCCCTGGTCGGCGGCAGCGGCGACTGGTGGCAGCACATGAAATACGCCCTGCCGATCATCCCTAAGCGGGACAATGTCAGCCGCGTCTACGCCATGTCGACGCTGATCCTGCAGACCGGCACGCTGTTCTTCTGCGACACCCACGTAAACGTGGATCCGACCGCCGACCAGATCTGCGAGGTCACCCAGCTGGCCGCCGAGGCTGTCCGCCGCTTTGGCCTGATACCCAAGGCCGCCCTGCTCTCGCACTCCTCGTTCGGGGCCAGCAACTCGCCGACCGCCCGCAAGATGCGTGAGGCCCTGGCTCTGTTACGCGCCCAAGCGCCGGAGCTGGAAGTCGACGGCGAGATGCACGCCGACGCCGCCCTCAGCCAGCACCTGCGCGACCGCATGGTCGCCGACAGCCCGCTGAAGGGCTCGGCCAACCTGCTGGTCATGCCGACCCTGGACGCGGCCAATATCGGCCTGACCTTGCTCAGCGCCGCCACCGAATCCCTGCTGGTCGGCCCCATCCTGCTGGGCATGAGCAAGCCGGTGCACGTGCTGATCCCCAGCGTCACGGCCCGCGGCATCGTCAATCTGACAGCCCTGGCGGTGAATCAGGCGGCCTCGGACAAGGCGCGAATCGGGGCCTGAGAGGGTGCGTCCTTAAGCCGCGCTTTTGAACGGCAAGAGGCCCCGTCCGACGCTTCCGCGTCGGCGGGGCCTCCCAAAACGCTCTGAAAAAGCCGTCCGTCCGGGCGGCTTTTTCGTTGTCGGCGTGTCCTAGAGGATGCGCAGGTTGCCGGCCGAAGTCTTGCCCGAGCGGCGATCCTGTTCAAGCTCGTAACCGACTTGCTGGCCTTCGTTCAGGCCGCGCAGACCGGCGCGTTCCACGGCCGAGATGTGCACGAACACATCGCCGCCGCCGTTGTCCGGCTGGATGAAGCCGAAGCCCTTAGTCGTGTTGAACCACTTCACCACGCCCGTGCCCGCCTCGCCGGAGCCGCCCGAGAAACCGCCGCCGCCGCCACCGCCGCCGCGCGGACCGTCGAAGCTGCGCGGGGGACGAGCGCCACCGCGAGCGCCACCGCCGGCGCCGGTCGGAACAGCGCCCTGGCCCGTGACCCGCAGATTGCCGGCCGAGGTTTTGCCCGAGCGGCGGTCTTCTTCCAGCTCGTAATTGACTTGATCACCTTCGTTCAGGCCCGCCAGGCCCGAGCGTTCAACCGCGGCGATGTGGACGAACACGTCCTGGCCGCCGTCCTCGGGCTGAATGAAACCAAAGCCCTTGGCCGGGTTGAACCACTTAACGACACCGTTCGCCATATTATCCTCAAACACCTCAATCGACGGGCTGATAGTCGGCCCGTGTCCTTCCGACGGAAGTCATGACGCAAAACCGCGCTACGCGCTATGGGCTTTGAATGGAGAAAATCGGCATCAAGACGGCCTAAGCCACAAAAATTCGCGCTTCAGGCGGCGAGCGTTGCCAAAATGCCGCTATAGGTTGCACGCGAAGGTGTCAAAAAGCCCCGGCCGCAAGCGGACGGGGCGTCGAAAAGCTGACTTAGCCGTAGGGGACCTTGGGTGCGGGGACAGGATTTGAACCTGTGACCTTCAGGTTATGAGCCTGACGAGCTACCGGGCTGCTCCACCCCGCGTCAGGGTGTTGTTTGAGATTGTGAGGGAGGGTTCTTGGACTTGTAATCGAGATATCCTTTTGGCGGACCTGGCGGCGACCTACTCTCCCGCGCCTTGAGACGAAGTACCATTGGCC
>NZ_JBFUJD010000138.1:0-7075 GCF_056401555.1 Caulobacter sp. P4_E5 | reverse complement strand
CCGTCGTACCGCCCGGGGCGGCCGGAGCCGCGGCGTCGGCGGCCGGAGCGCCAGCAGCCGGAGCGGCGGCGGCCGGACGCGGCGGCGGAACCGGCAGCTTCGAGCCCAGGCTGTGCAGGTAGGCGATCATCGCGATGCGGTCTTCCGGCTTCTTCAGACCCACGAAGGTCATGTTGGTGCCGGGGACGTCCTTACCGGGCGCCTTCAGGAAGGTGTACAGCGCGTCGTAGTCCCACACCGGCTGCTTGCCGGAGAAGTCCTTCATCGCGCCCGAATAGTTGAAGCCCGGGTGCGCGGCGGGCTTGCGGCCCAGCACGTCCCACAGGCCGGGGCCGGTGGCGTTGGCGTTCGAGGCGTCCAGCTTGTGGCAGGCCGCGCACTTGGCCGAGACGGCGGCGCCGGCGGCGACATTGGCCGGGGTCAGCACGGCGGCCCAATCCGGCGGGGTGTCGGCGACTTCGCCGCCGCCGGCCGACTCTTCCTGGACCGCGATCTCGTAGCCGGCCTTCTCGACTTCATGCTTCTTGAAGACGATGTCCGAGCCTTCCTTCAGGCCGAAGATAACCAGAAGGGTCGCCAGCGCGCCGCCAGCGATCTTGTTGAACGTCAGGTCGCTCATTTCAGCCTAGTCAGCCTCTTATCGGCCCGTCGAAAGGCGGGCTTGAAACCAGCGCGTCGGAATCGCGAAACGAGTCCCGAACGCGCGTCATGTTGCGCTCGCGTCTCTTACACGCTACCGCCCCTCGCGCAACCGGGCAGCAAACAATTGAGGCCACGAACCCATGAACCCGATCGTCCTGATCCCCGCGCGGATGGCGGCGACGCGCCTGCCGGGCAAGCCGCTGGCGGAGATCGGCGGCGTTCCGATGATCGTCCGGGTTCTGAACCAGGCGTTGAAGGCGAACATCGGCCCCGTGGCCGTGGCGGCCGGCGATCCCGAAATCGTCGAGGCGGTTCAAAAGGCTGGCGGCGTGGCGGTGCTGACCGACCCCGATCTGCCGTCCGGTTCGGACCGGATCCTGGCGGCGCTGGCGGTGCTCGATCCAGGGTTCGAGCACGACGTGGTCATCAACCTGCAGGGCGACATGCCGTTCGTCGATCCGGCCGTGCTCAGCGACTGCGCGCGAATACTTAAGGAGTTCGACGACGCCGATATCGCCACCGTCGTCGCGCCCGAGGCCTCGCCCGCCGATCGTTCCAATCCCGACGTGGTCAAGGCCGTGCTGGCCATGGAGGACGACGGCCAGAGCGGCCGCGCGCTCTATTTTACCCGCTCGACCCTCTATGGCGACGCGCCGGTCTGGCGCCACATCGGCATCTACGGCTATCGCCGCGAGGCCCTGGTGGTGTTCAACGACGCCTCGCCGTCCGCGCTCGAAAAGCGCGAGAAGCTGGAGCAGCTGCGCGCCATGGAGCTGGGCCTGACCATCCGCGCTGCCGTGGCGGCCGAGGCCCCGATCTCCGTCGACAATCCTTCCGATCTCGAAGCGGCCCGTAAGCAGGCCCAGGAAACCGCATGAGCATCCTCAAGAAGATCGCCTTCCAGGGCGAGCCCGGCGCCAACAGCCACGAGGCGTGCCGGACCTACTTCCCGGAGCACGAGGCCTATCCCTGCGCGACGTTCCAGGAGGCCTTCGAGGCGATCAAGACCGGCGTCTGCGAGCTGGGCATGATCCCGATCGAGAACTCGATCGCCGGCCGGGTCGCCGACGTGCACCACCTGCTGCCGGCCTCGGGCCTGAAGATCATCGGCGAGCGCTTCAAGCCGATCCGCTTCCAGCTGATGGCCAACAAGGGCGTCAAGCTGTCGGACATCAAGGTGGTGGCCTCGATGCCGATCGCCCTGGCCCAGTGCCGCCACAGCCTGAACAAGCTGGGCGTGGCCACCGAGGCGGCCGGCGACACCGCCGGCGCGGCCAAGGCCCTGGCCCTGAAGCCCGACCCGACCCGCGGCGCCGTGGCCCCGGCCCTGGCGGCCGAGATCTATGGCCTCGACATCCTGGCCAGCGACATCGAGGACGAGCGCCACAACACCACCCGCTTCCTGGTGATGACGGCCGACAAGGCCCCGCCGGCCCCGGAGTTCACCCATCGCTGCGTGACCAGCTTCGTGTTCCGTGTCCGCAACCTGCCGGCGGCGCTCTACAAGGCCCTGGGCGGTTTCGCGACCAACGGCGTCAACATGACCAAGCTGGAAAGCTACATGGAGGGCGGCGCCTTCACGGCGACCTTCTTCTACGCCGAGGTTGACGGCCGACCGGAAGACCGCAGCCTGGCCCTGGCTTTGGACGAGCTGAAGTTCTTCTCCGAGCGCTTCGAGATCCTGGGCGTCTACCCGGCCGATCCGTTCCGGGACCGGGGGAACTGATCGGAGTTCCTGGCCAGAAAACCCGTGTCATCCCGGAAAGCCCGCAGGGCTTGTCCGGGACCCAGGGGGTGACGGAACGCCGTGCGCGCCGCCCCTGGGTCCCGGCTCTACGCTTCGCTTCGGCCGGGATGACACGGATTGTTGGCGGCGAACTYGGTATTTGGTTTCCGCCTTCCCCAAGCGTCACCGTTTCCGATATCGATGTTCTCTGATTAGCTCCCCGGGCAAACAAAGAATCCCTGGGGAGGGAGCCATGCAGACTTCGATGGTCGCGCCCGTGATGGCGCTGGTGGGCTGGTCGCTGGTGATCTGGGTCTGGATGTATGTCCAGCGGATCCCGGCGATGCAGAAGGCGGGGGTCAAGCCGCAGGACGCGCGGTTCCCGGGCTCGCTGGACGTGCTGCCCGACCACGTCCGGCAAGCAGCCGACAACTACAACCACCTGATGGAGCAGCCGACGATCTTCTACGCGGCGGCCCTGGCCATCCAGGTCGCGGGCCACGCCGACGGCATGGCCGTGCACTTCGCCTGGGTCTATGTCTGGATCCGCGTGCTGCACAGCCTGCTGCAGGTCAGCGTCAACCTGGTGACGCTGCGGTTCCTGCTGTTCGTGGTGTCGACGGGCGTGCTGGCCGCGATGGTGGTGCGGGAATTGATGAAGGTGTTCTGAGGTCGCGCGGAACCCCTCTCTCATAGAGAGAGGGAGGGGCCCGCCGCGAAGCGGTGGGAGGGTGAGTGGTTACGCCGTTTGACGGCGTGCCGGCGCTCCGTCAGGCGCTGTAACCTCTCACCCCAACCCTCTCTCTAAGAGAGAGGGAGCTCGCCGTGCCGCTAGCTGGCGTCCAGCCCGATGTCCAGCACCGGCGCCGAGTGGGTGAGCGCCCCGACGCTGATCACGTCCACCCCCGTCTCGGCGATGGCCCGGACGGTGGTCAGGTTGACCCCGCCCGAAGCTTCCAGCACTGCCCGGCCCTTGGCCAGGCTGACGGCCGCGCGCAGGTCGTCGAGGCTGAAATTGTCGAGCATCACCACGTCGGGGCCGTGCTTGAGGGCTTCCTCCAGCTGGTCCAAGCCGTCGACCTCGACCTCGACCTTGACCAAATGGCCGGCATGGGCGCGGGCCCGGCGGACGGCCTCGCCGACCCCGCCGCAGGCGACGACGTGGTTGTCCTTGATCAGGATCGCGTCATCCAGGCCGAAGCGGTGGTTGACCCCGCCGCCGCAGCGGACGGCGTACTTCTCCAGAGCGCGCAGGCCCGGCGTGGTCTTGCGGGTGTCGACGATGGTCGCAAGCGTGCCCTCGACCAGGCGGACATAGGCCCGGGTCAGGGTGGCGATCCCGGAGAGCCGGCCCAGCAGGTTCAGGCCGGTGCGCTCGGCGATCAGCACGGCGCGGGCGTTGCCCTCGGCGCGGGCCAGGACCGTGCCGGGCAGCACGTCCGAACCGTCCGGCGTCACGACCTCGAAGGTCGCAGTCGGATCGAGCGCCGCCAAAGCCAGGCGGGCGCAGGAAAGGCCTGAGACCCGGCCGTCCTGGCGGCTGGCCCAGACCACCGACAGGCGCGCGTCCGGGTCGATGCAGGCCTGGCCGGTGATGTCGCCGGCGCGGCCCAGGTCCTCGGCCAGGGCCAGGTCGACGATCGGGCGGACGAGGATGTCGTCCAAAGCGGTGATGCTCATTCGGCGGCGTAGCGGACGGCGGCGTCCGCGCTCTCCCAGGTCACGAAGGTGCGGGCCGGTTCGGCGGTCGCCGGGAAGTCGGCGCGGAAGTGGCCGCCGCGGCTTTCGCGGCGGGCCAGGGCCGCCTCGACGATCAGCCGCGCGGCGACGACCGTGGGGCAGGGGCCATTGGCCGGCTCCAGGGCTTGGATCTGCCCCAGCAGGCGGGCCAGGCCGGCGGCGTCGCGGACCACGCCGGCGTCGCGGCTCATGGCCTTGCGTAGGGTCTGCAGCGCGGCGTCGGGCAGGTCGGGCAGGGGCTCCAGGCTGAGCGGCGCGGCGCCCTCAACACCTTCCGCCGCCGCGGCGCGGCCGGCGCGGGCCCCGAACACGGCCGCTTCCAGCAGGCTGTTGGAGGCCAGGCGGTTGGCGCCTTGCACCCCGGTCGAGGCGCACTCGCCGGCGGCGTAGAGGCCCGGCAGGCTGGCGCGGCCGTCCAGGTCCGTCGCCACGCCGCCCATGTGGTAGTGCACGGCGGGCGTGACCGGGATCATCTCGCGGCGCGGGTCGATGCCGGCGCTCTGGCAAGCCTCGAACACGGCCGGGAACTCGTGCGGGAAGTGGCCGCCGACGGCCTCGGTGGCGTCCAGGAACGCGCCGCGGCCGGCCGCGCGCTCGGCATGGATGGCGCGGGCCACCACGTCACGCGGCGCCAGCTCCCTGGCCGGGTGGTAGTCGGCCATGAAGGCGCGACCATCTGTATTCCGCAGGATCGAGCCTTCGCCGCGCAGGGCCTCGGTCGCCAGGGGCGCGGGGTCGCGGCCGATGTCGATGGCGGTGGGGTGGAACTGCACGAACTCCGGGTCGGCGATCGTCGCGCCGGCCAGGGCGGCCAGGCCCAGGCCCTCGCCGCGCACCTCGGCGGGTGTGGTGGTGACGGCGTAGAGGCCGCCGACGCCGCCGGTGGCCAGGATCACGGCCTTCGCGCGGATTTCGACCAGGGCGCCGTCGATCTCGGCGAGCACCCCGACCACGCGGCCGGTCGCGTCTTGCAGCAGCCGGCGGGCGCGGGCGTTCTCGCGGATCTCGATCGACGGGGTGGCGCGGACCGTGGCGATGACGGCGGCCATGATCGCCGCGCCGGCGCCGTCGCCGCCGACCCGGGCGACGCGGGCCCGCGAGTGGGCGGCCTCGAGGCTGAGCACGAAGTCGTCACCGCTTTTGCGGTCGCCAATTTTACGGTCAAAAGGCGCGCCCAGAGCGGCGAGGTCGCGGACGGCCTGCGGGCCTTCGCGGGTCAGGAGCGCGACGGCGGTCGGATCGCAGAGACCGGCCCCGGCCGCGATGGTGTCGGCCGCGTGCAGGGCCGGGCTGTCGTCGCCAGCCAGCGCCGCGGCCATGCCGCCCTGCGCCCAGGCGCTGGAACAGCCGGTCGCCAGCGGCGTCGGCGACAGCACCAGGGCCGTCTTGGCCGCGAGCGCCGCGCTGAGACCGGCCAGACCGGCGCCGAGGATCACGGGGCCGTCGAAGGTTACGCGTTCGATCATCACTCACTCCAAAGCCCCTCCCCCTTGCGGGGAGGGGTTGGGGTGGGGGTGTCAGCGCCGACCTTTAAAGTCAGAGCCGACACCCCCATCCGACCGCTTCGCGGCCACCTTCCCCGCAAGGGGGAAGGGGACCAAACTCACTAGATCAGCTCCACGTCCACGTGATGCCGCGCCTTGACCAGGTCGTACCGCGCCGGAACCGCCGGCGGCGGCAGGTCGATCATCCGCTGCACGGCCAGGCGGGCGCGGTCGATGACGTCGGCGTCGACGGTGACTTCGTATTGCTCGTGGACCAGGGCGTCGTGGATGTTCTGCAGCGTGATCCGCTTCATGTGCGGGCACATGTTGCAGGGGCCGATGAACTGGGTCAGCGGGCTCTCGGCCTGGACGTTGCTGGCCATCGAGCACTCGGTGATCAGCACCACCTGGGCCGGCTTGCGGGCCGCCACATAGTCGTTCATCGCCGCCGTCGAGCCGGCGAAGTCGGCCGCCTCCAGGATCTCGGCCGGGCACTCGGGATGGGCCAGAACCTCTGCGTTGGGCCAGGCCGCGCGCATGTCGGCGATGTCGCTGACCGTGAAGCGCTTGTGCACCTCGCAATGGCCCGCCCAGGCGATGATCTTGACGCTCGTCTGGCGGGCGACGTTGCGGGCCAGGAACTCGTCGGGGATCAGGATGACCTTGTCGGTCCCCCATTCCTTGGCGGCCCACTCGACCACCTGCACGGCGTTGGCGCTGGTGCAGCAGATGTCGGTCTCGGCCTTCACGTCGGCCGTGGTGTTGACATAGGTGACGACCGGCACGCCCGGATAGCGCTGCTTTATAAGCCGGACGTCGGCGCCGGTGATCGAGGAGGCCAGGCTGCAACCGGCCTTGAGGTCCGGGATCAGGATCTTCTTCTCGGGGCTGAGCACCTTGCTGGTCTCGGCCATGAAGTGCACGCCGGCCTGGACGATGATCGCCGCGTCGCTCTTGGCCGCCTCGCGGGCCAGGGCCAGGCTGTCGCCCACGAAGTCGCCGACGCCGTGGAAGATGTCCGGCGTCATGTAGTTGTGGGCCAGGATCGCGGCGTTCTTCTCGCGCTTCAGGCGGTTGATCTCGGCGATCAGCGGCGCTTGCACCCGCCACTCCATCGGCGTGACGTGATGCTTGACCTTGTCCCAGATCCCGGCGGTCGCCGCCTCGATCTCGGCGGTGAACTCGAATGGGGCGGCGAACCCGTCGGCCATCTGATCCTCCGTTATGCTCAAAGTGAGCATTTCCAGGGCTTCAAAAAACGCCGGGGGCCGCTTGAGCTTCCCTGTCGGGGGCTCCCGGGCGGTCCGGCGTCCTGGTTATGCTGAAAGTGAGCATAACCTTCCTGACACATATAGCCCCTGCGGCGCGGAATGCAAACCGGCTTAATCTGATAGCAGGGCGCCATTTTCTGAAGCGCCGGCGCCGCTTGAACGGCATAGATCAGAATGGGGCGAGGTGACGTTTGAGCGGTGCGTCCTTGCCA
>NZ_JBFUJD010000137.1:0-7099 GCF_056401555.1 Caulobacter sp. P4_E5 | reverse complement strand
AACCGGGCCAGGCGCCGGGCCATGAGGTCAGCTTCACGATCGAGAGCCGGCAGGAGCTTCCGCGATGAGCATCCGTCTTTCCCGCCGTCAGGCCCTGCTGGCGGGCGTCGCCGCCCTGGCCGCGACACCCGCCGCCGCCGCGCCGTTCGTTTCGCGCCGTCCGCCGCCCGAGGCGCGGCGTTTCGCCAGCCCGGCCGTCGAGGGTCTGGTCAAGCGCGTGAAGGCCAAGGTCGCCGATCCCGAACTGGCCTGGCTGTTCGAGAACTGTTTCCCCAACACCCTCGACACCACGGTCTTCCTCGGCGAGGCCGGCGGCAGGCCCGACGCCTTCGTGATCACCGGCGACATCGACTGTATGTGGCTGCGGGACTCCTCGGCCCAGGTCTGGCCCTACCTGGCATTGGCCGCCAAGGCGCCAGAGCTGCGAACCCTGTTCCGTGGCGTGATCGGCCGTCAGGCTCGTTGCATCCTGATCGACCCCTACGCCAACGCCTACATGCGCGATCCGACGGCGCGGACGAACCTGAAGTGGTCGCAGCAGGACGTCACCGACATGCGGCCCGGCGTGGGTGAGCGGAAGTGGGAGATCGACAGTCTCTGCTATCCGATCCGCCTGGCGCACGGCTACTGGCGCGCCACGCACGACGCTACCCCGTTCGACGCCGAATGGCGCGAGGCCATGGCCGTCGTCGTGCGCACCTTCCGCGAGCAGCAGCGCAAGACCGGTCCGGGACCCTACAGCTTCCAGCGGCCCAGCACCCTGGCGACCGAGACCCTGATGCTGGAAGGCAGGGGTGCGCCGACCCGCAAGGTCGGCCTGATCCATTCGATGTTCCGGCCATCGGACGACGCCTGCGTCTATCCGTTCCTGATCCCATCCAACCTATTCGCCGCGGCCAGCCTGAGGCAGCTATCGGAACTGGCGCGCGAGGTGATGAACAATCCGGCCTTCGCCGCCGACTGCGCGGCCTTCGCCGACGAACTGACGGCGGCGCTACAGGCCCACGGCCTGACCGCCAACGCCGACGGGCAGCCGGTCTGGGCCTTTGAGGTCGACGGCTACGGCAACGCCCTCTTCATGGACGACGCCAATGCGCCGGGCCTGATGAGTCTGGCCTATCTGGGCTGCGTCCCGCACGACGATCCGGTCTTCCGGCGAACGGCGCAACTGGCCTGGAGCGAGCGCAATCCGTACTTCTTCAAGGGGACGGCGGCGGAGGGCATCGGCGGCCCGCACGCCGGGCTCGACATGATCTGGCCGATGGCGATCATCATGCGGGCGCTGAACGCCCTGGCCGATGGCGACGACGCGACGGTCCTGGCCAGCTTGAGGGTTCTAAAGGCCACGCACGCCGGCAAGGGCTTCATGCACGAGGCCTTCCACAAGGACGACCCGAGCAAGTTCACCCGCGACTGGTTCGCGTGGGCCAACACCCTGTTTGGCGAGCTGATCGTCGAGATCGTCGAACGCCGGCCCGCGCTGCTGGCCCGATCCCTGGAAGCGACCGCATGACTCAAGTTCCCGCCATCGATCGTCGCAGCCTGATGGCCGGAGCAGGCCTGGCCGGCCTCGCCGCCGCCGCGCCGACTGCCGCCACGCCGCGCCGGGCGTTATGCGATTTTGTCGATCCGTTCATCGGCACGGGCGGCCATGGCCACACCTATCCGGGCGCCACCCTTCCTTTCGGCATGGTGCAGCTGAGCCCGGACACCAGCAACAACGGTTGGGATTCCTGCTCGGGCTATCATCAGCAGGACGGCTCGATCATGGGCTTTTCGCACACCCACCTCAGCGGCACGGGCTGCGCCGACTTGCTGGATGTTCTGGTCGTACCGGCCACCGGGCCGGTGCTGCTGACGCCGGGCGAGCCCGGCAAGCCCGATGACGGTTATCGCTCGCGCTATGACCGCGCCAGCGAACATGCCTCGCCGGGCTACTACCGGGTCCGCCTGACCGACACGCGCATCGATGCCGAATTGACCGTGACCGAGCGGGCGGGCCTGCACCGCTACACCTTTCCCAAGGGCGAGCCGGGCCACCTGCTGATCGACCTCCAGCACGGCCAGAAGGACTGGTGGGAGAAGTCGCCGGAGACCCGGGTCAAGAACGCCAGCCTGCGCCTGGTCGGCGATGACACCCTGGTCGGGGCGCGGCAGGTGTTCCAGTGGGCGCCAGGGCGCTGGATCTATTTCGCGCTGAAGCTGTCGCGGCCGTTCAAGGACGCCCAGCTCTACGCCGCCGACCAGCCGCTGGCCACCGGGGCGCGCGAGGCCAAGGGCGAGAACCTCAAGTGCGTGCTACGCTACCCTGACGCCGGTGCGGCCCCGCTGCTGGTCAAGGTCGGCCTGTCGGGCGTCGACATCGAAGGCGCCCTGGCTAACCTGCAGGCCGAGGCGCCAGGTTGGGACTTCGATGGCGCGCGTCGCTCGGCCCGCGAGACCTGGGAGAAGACGCTGGCGTCGGTCCGGATCGACGGCGCGTCCGACACCGACGCGAAGATCTTCTATACCGGCCTCTATCACAGCCTGTTGGCGCCCACTCTGTTCAGCGACGTCGACGGCCGCTATCGCGGGATGGACCAGAAGAACCACACGGTCCCCGCCGGTCGTCACAATTACAGCACCTATTCGCTGTGGGACACTTATCGGACCCTGCATCCGCTGCTGACCCTGGCCCAGCCAGCTCGGGCGGCCGACGTGGTCGCCGGCCTGGTGCCGATGGCCGAGGAGAGCCCCAAGGGACCGTCGGTCTGGCCGCTGCAGGGGATCGAGACCGGCACCATGAACGGCTGGCACGCCGCCGTCGTGCTGGCCGAGGCCCAGACCAAGGGAGTGGGCGGCCTGGATCCGGTCCGCACCTGGAAGGCGTTCCGCAAGCGCGCCTTCGACGACGATGTGCTGGGCCTGGACTGGTACAAGCGCCTGGGCTTCATCCCGGTCGACGAGGTCATGGAGGGCGCCAGCCGCACGCTGGAATACGCCTATGACGATTGGGCCATGGCGCATCTGGCCGCCGCAGGCGGCGCGCACGAGGACGCCAAGGTCCTGCTGGCCCGCTCGCGCAACTATCGCCACCAGTTCGACCCAGAGACCCGGTTCATGCGGCCACGCAACGCCGACGGATCCTGGGTGACGCCGTTCGAGCCGCGCGCCATCGGCCACATGGACAAGTGGCGCGACTTCACCGAGGCCAACGCCTGGCAGGCGACGTTCCTGATCCAGCACGACCTGTATGGCTACATGGAGCTGTTCGGCGGCGAGAAGGGCTTCGAGGCCAAGCTCGACGGGCTGTTCACGGCCAGTTCGGAGATGCCGCCGGGCTCGCCGCCCGACATTGCGGGCCTGGTCGGCCAGTACGCGCACGGCAACGAGCCGTGCCACCACGTGGCCTATCTCTACGCCTATTGCGGCGCGCACCATAAGACCCAGGCACAGGTGCGGATGCTGCTGAAGAGCCAGTATCAGGCCCGGTCGGATGGGCTGTCGGGCAACGAGGACTGCGGCCAGATGAGCGCCTGGTACGTGATGAGCGCCCTAGGCCTCTATCCCGTTGACCCGGTCATGGGCGCCTACGTTTTTGGTTCGCCGCTGTTCCCGCGCGCCGAGATCGCGGTGGCCGAGGGCCGCCGACTGGTGATCGAGGCCAAGGACGTCGCGCCGGATCGTTTCTACATCCAGTCGGTGACCTGGAACGGCGCGCCGCATGACCGATGCTGGATCGGCCACGACGAGTTGGCCAAGGGCGGGCGGCTCGTGTTCCGGATGGGCGCGCGGCCGAACCCGGCGTTCGGCGCGGCGCGGTCTTCGCGTCCGCCCTCGGCGCCGAAGTTCGCATGAGATCGCACCGTCGCCGGCCGATCCCGTTCCTTCCTCCGCTTCTCACTGACCGGAGCCTGTCGATGCGCCCCGAACTGCACCTGTCCCGCCGACTGCTGCTGGCCGGCGTCGCCGTCTCGGCCCTCCCGGCCATGGCTCGCGCGGCCGGCGACCTGACGCCCTACGGCGCGACCCCGTCGGCGCGGCAACTGGCTTGGCACGGGCTCGAGACCTACGGCTTCGTCCATTTCTCGATCAACACCTTCACCGATCGCGAGTGGGGCTACGGCGACGAGTCGCCGGCCCTGTTCAATCCGACGGACTTCAGCGCCGACCAGATCGTGGCGGCCGCCAAGGCCGGGGGGCTGAAGGCGCTGATCCTGACGGCCAAGCATCACGACGGCTTCTGCCTGTGGCCCAGCCGCTTCACCGAGCACAGCATCGAGAACAGCCCCTACAAGAACGGCAAGGGCGACATCGTCCGGGAACTGTCCGAGGCCTGCGCGCGCGGCGGGCTGAAATTCGGCCTCTACCTGTCGCCTTGGGATCGCAATCACGCCGACTACGGCCGGCCCGAATACGTCACCTATTACCGCAACCAGCTGCGCGAACTCCTGACCCAGTACGGCCCGTTGTTCGAGGTCTGGTTCGACGGGGCCAATGGCGGCGACGGCTATTACGGCGGCGCGCGCGAGGTGCGGAAGATCGGGCCCAACTACTACGACTGGCCGTCGATCGTCGCCTTCGTCCATGAGCTGCAGCCGATGGCCGTGACCTTCGATCCGAAGGGCGCGGACCTGCGCTGGGTTGGCAATGAGCGCGGCTTCGCCGGTGATCCGTGCTGGGCGACCATGGACGACGGGCCCTACACCGAGGCCAAGGGCATGAGCGGCGTGCGAGGCGGTTCGGTCTGGTGGCCGGCAGAGGTCGACGTCTCGATACGCCCCGGCTGGTTCTGGCACGCCTATGAGGACGCCGAGGTGAAGTCCGCCGGGCGGCTACAGAAGATCTATTTCGAGTCCGTCGGGCGCGGGACCAACCTGCTGCTCAACCTGCCGCCCGATCGGCGCGGCCGCATCCCGGACGAGGACGTGGCGGCTCTGGCGGCGTGGGGCAAGGCGCGGCGCGCCCTGTTCGCCCGTAACCTGGCCGACGGCGCCCGCGCCCAGGCCAGCAACGCGCGGGCCGGTCATCCCGCGGCGACCGTGCTGGACGCCGCCCGAGACACCTATTGGGCCTGTGACGACGGCGCCGTGTCGCCGGAGCTGGTCCTGACCCTGCCCGAGGCGCGGACCTTCGACGTGGTGCGCCTGCGCGAACACCTGCCGCTGGGCCTTCGGGTCACGGCGTTCGCGCTGGACGTCTGGGACGGCGGCTGGCGCGAGATCGCCCGTCACCAAGGGATCGGCGCCCAGCGGCTGGTGCGCCTGGCCGCTCCCGTGACGACCGCCAAGCTGCGCCTGCGGGTGCTGGATGCGCCGGCCGGGCCTGCGATCAGTGAGATCAGCCTCTTCCGCCAACCCGTCCTGGTGGACCCGCCGGCCATTCAGCGCGATCGGCAGGGCATGGTGTCGATCGTCGGCGACGCGCCGGGGTTGGAGCTGCGCTACACCGTGGACGGTGCGGCGCCGACCCGGGCCGCCACACGCTTCACCGAACCCTTCGCCCTGCCCGAGGGCGGAGAGGTGAGGGCGGTGGCGGTCGAGCCCGCCAGCGGCGTGACCAGCGCGCCAGCGCGACGGATCTTCGACGTGCGCAAGTCCGATTGGCGCATCGCGCAGAGTAGCGCGCCCGGCGCCGAGGCCCTGATCGACGATGAGCGCGGCTCGGCCTGGCGGGCGCCAGCGCCCTGCGCGGTGACACTCGATCTCGGGAAGGCCAGATCACTGGCTGGTTTCATCCTCACGCCGGCCTGGGACCGGACGCAGGGCGCGGGYGCACCGTCAGGATATCGGGTCGCGACCAGCCTCGACGGTGAAGCCTGGACTCCTGCGGGCGAGGGCGAGTTCGCCAATGTCGCCGCCAGCTTGGCGCCCCAGCGCGTGACGTTCGCCCGTCGGCAGGGACGGTATCTGCGCCTGGAGGTGACACGGACGGCGGGCGCCGAGTCGCAGGTCGTATTCGCGGAACTGGACGTGATCACCGTCGCCGGCCGCTAGCCTGGTGCGAAAGACCGCGCCGTCGGGAGACGGCGCGGTCTGCGCGGGTCAGAAGTTGTATTGCAGGCTGACGTTCACGGCCCGGCCGAGCGGGTCGTAGAGACCGGTATAGGTGTTGGGGTTGTTGGTCGTGCCGTCGACGAAGGTCGAGGGGACCACCGGCGGCGACTTGTCGAGCAGGTTGGTGATCGCGATCCGCGCCGTCATGTCCTTGACCACCATGACCGACGCGGCCAGGTCAAAGTAGCTGTAGGCCTTCATCTTGGTCAGGATCTTGTAGCCCTGCGGGCCGCCGCCGCCGTTGATGGCGTTGTCGGTGCTGTTGGCCGTCAGCTTGGTGGAGCCGATATAGCGCCAGTTCAGCGACAGGGTGCTGTTGCGCCACGGCGTGGCCCAGGTGGCTCGCATGTTGTGAGCCCACTTCGGCGCCGGGGCGTAGCAGGTCGGCGCGCCGTAGTAGCCCGCGCAGTCCGAGATCGGTGTGGTCGGCGAATCCTGCCCCATGCTGCGCAGCATCAGCGTGCCGATCATGTTCAGGTCCATCCGGCCGAGGTCGCCGATGCCGAAGTTGTAGCTGACCTGAACGTCATCGGCCTTGTAGTTGAGGATGTTGGTGTTCTCGGTGCCGCCCGAGATGAAGCCGGTGGTCGTCGAGGTCCCGTCGAGGCGTCCGGTGGTCGGGTCGCGCTTGACGAAACGGCAGTAGTACGGGAGGCCCGTGGTCAGGCAGTTCGACAGGGCCACATTGGCGTCGATATAGCCGATGAAGTCCTTGATCTTGATGTCGACGTGGTCGATCGAGAACAACAGCCCCGGCACGGCCGAGGGCGTGTAGACGAGGCCCAGGGTCTGGGTGATCGCCTTCTCGGGTTGCAGGTTGATGTTGCCGCCGCCCGCATAGCGACGGCAGCCCTGGGGTCCGCAGTCGGGGATCGACTTGGCGGCGTACTGCGCGGCTGTCACGCCGGTGTTGGCGCACTGGGCCGCCGTCGCCGCGCCGGACAGGCTGAGCGAGCTCGACGAGCACGGGTCCGCGCCGTTGTAGCTGAAGTTCCGCGGCGAATAGAGTTCGGAAATGTTAGGCGCGCGCGCGGCCGAGTTGTAGCTGAACCGCACCAGCAGAT
>NZ_JBFUJD010000136.1:0-7186 GCF_056401555.1 Caulobacter sp. P4_E5 | reverse complement strand
TCCATAGGGCGATCTCCGGTCCATCGATATCGCCCCAATGGGCCAGCCGGCCGGCCGCCAGGTCGGGGCCAACCAGCGAGATTGGAAGCCGCGCGACACCGACCCCGGCGCGAACCGCGTCGCGGACCATGACCAACGAGGGCAGGCCAAGGACGGGATCGACCACCAGGGGCCCGGTCGCGTTCGTCATCTTCCAGGTCTCGATCCCTGATCCTGTCCCGCGCACGATCGCGGGGGCGGGGGATCCGTCCGTGGGCCGGGCGAGATCGGGACTGGCCACCGCCACCAGGCGATCGCGCATGAAGGCGCGCCCGACCAGGGTCTCGTCCGGATCCGGATTCACGCGGATCACCAGGTCGTAGCCTTCCTCGACCATGTCGACGGCCCGGTCCTCGGTCGTCACTTCCAGGCGGATGTCCGGGAATTTCATCGCGAACTCGGCAGCCAGCCTGCCCATCGCGATCTGCGAGAACAGCAACGGCGCGCTGATCCGCAGCAACCCTCGGGGCGTGCTGCCGCCCGAAGCAATCCCCGCCGCGGTCTCGTCCAGTTCGGTGAGCAGGGCGCTCGTGCGCTCGTGCAGGGCCCGTCCCTCCTGGGTGAGCTTCAGCGTTCGGCCGCCCCGCTCGAACAGGCGCAGGCCGAGACTGGCCTCCAGCTCCACGACCCTGCGCGACAGGGTCGCCTTGGGCCGTCCGGCGGCGCGGGCCGCGCGGCCGACCCCGCCATGCCGGGCGACCAGGTTGAAGTCGGCGAGGGCGAGCAGGTCCATGTGTTCCACCAGTGGGACGGATTGTCCAAATCTAGCGTCTATTGGCCAAGGTATGGATCACTAATTTGCCGGTGTCACTCGAACCCCGGAGATTTTCCCATGACCATCCTCGTTACCGGCGCCACCGGCCGTATCGGCCGCCAAGTCGTCCAGCAACTCGTCGCGCGCGACGCCGCCGTGCGCGTCCTGGTCCGCGATCCCTCGAAGGCCGACTTCCCGGCCGGCGTGGAGGTCGTGCAGGGCGACCTGCTCGACATCGACGCGCTGCGCGCGGCGTTCGCCGGCGTCCGCACGCTGTTCCTGCTCAACGCGGTGGCGGCCGACGAATTCACCCAGGCGCTGATCACCCTGAACATCGCCCGCGAGTCCGGCGTCGAGCGGGTCGTCTATCTGTCGGTGATCCACGCCGACCGCTTCGTGAACGTGCCGCACTTCGCGGTGAAGTCCGGCGCCGAGCGGATGATCCAGCAGATGGGCTTTTCGGCCACGATCCTGCGTCCCGCCTACTTCATCGACAACGACCTGACGATCAAGGACGTCGTCCTGAACTACGGCGTCTATCCGATGCCGGTCGGCGGCAAGGGCGTGGCCATGGTCGACGCCCGCGACATCGCCGAGGTCGCGGCGATCGAGCTGATCCGCCGTGACCAGGCGCCGGGCAGGCTGCCGATCGAGACCATCAACCTGGTCGGTCCCGACACGCTGACCGGGGCCGCCGTGGCGGCGATCTGGTCGGACGTCCTGGGCCGTCCGGTCGCCTATGGCGGTGATGACCCGTCGGGCTTCGAGCAGAACCTGGCCAACTTCATGCCCAAGTGGATGGCCTATGAAATGCGCCTGATGGCCGAGCGCTTCGTCGGCGACGGCATGATCCCCGAGGCCGGCGACGTCGCGCGCCTGACCCAGATCCTGGGCCGCCCGCTGCACGCCTATCGCGACTTCGCGACCCAGATCGCCGCCACCGCCGCCCAGTCGGCCTGACCGCTCAGTCCGATCCCAAGGAACACGACCATGATCTATTCAACCGCCACCATCCCGGTGAACCCCGAGGGCGAGACCAAGCTGACCCGGGCGCAAGCCTGGGCCGGCCTGGAGCTCAAGGCCCGCGACGCCCGCCTGTTCCTGCCGCCGGGCCTCTGCACCCGCTGTGATGTCGCGGAGGAGAGCGCGACCCATTTCGTGCGCGAGGCCACGATCGGCGGCGCCGACCTCCGCGAGATCGTCACCCTCGAGCCGCTGAGCAAGGTGACCTTCTTCCAGGCCACCGGCCCGCGTGAAGGYGCCATCATCAACGAACTGTTCGAGGATACGGACGGTGCGCTGCAGCTGCGCTTCTACTGCTATCTCGGGCTGCGCGGCCAGGCGCCGAACGGCCCGCAGGAACAGGCCGAGCAGGCGCAATTCGACGGCCCCACCGGTTACAAGGCCGCCTTGCTGTCGACGCTGAAACGGACCCGCGAACTGCTGGCGGAGGGCAAGCTCCAAGCCTGATGGCTGAAGCGCGGGCCTACTGCCCGCCGCCGGCCTTCAGGGCGTCCCACGAGCGACCGCCGCCGGCCTGGCCGGTGGCGGCGCGCAGATAGGCCAGGTTGTTGGCCACCAGTTCGGGCGGCAGGTCGGCGCGGGCCAGTTTCTCGGCTTCGGGCAGGCGGCCTTGCAGACCGACCACCAGGGCCAGGTTCTGGCGCACCTGGATCCCGGCCGAGGGCAGGGCGGCGGCGCGGCGCAGTTGGGCTTCGGCGCCTGGCAGATCGCCCCGGGCGGCCAGGTGCATGGCGTAGTTGGCCAGCGGCGTGGCCTCGTTCGGCGCCAGGGCCAGCGCCTGGCGATGGGCGGCGTCGGCCTCCTCGTCGCGCTGGGCCTGTTCGTAGGCCACGGCCAGCAGGGTCAGCGGCCGCCAGTCCTTCGGCGTCAGGGCGGCGGCCTTGCGGGCCGGCTCGATGGCGTAGAAGCCCTGGCCGCGCGCGACATGGGCGCGGGCCAGCTCCAGCAGCAGGGCGGTGTCGTCGGGATGGGCGATCAGGGCCTTAGTCGCGGTCTCGGCGGCGTCGTCGTTGCGCCCCAAGCCGCGCAGGGCCTGGGCCAGGCCCGCGCCTGCCTCGGCGTCGGCCGCGTCGGTCTCGAACTCGGCGCCCCAGAAGGCCGCGCGGGCCAGCGGGTCCAGCCGCCGGGCCTCGGCGCGCTGCTGCGGCGAGGCCTTGACCGGCTTGCTGGCGACCGCCTCCGGCGCGGGCTTGGGGGCGTCCGCCGCGAAGGCTCCCAAGGGGGCGCCGAGCGCCATCAGCACGAAAGCCGGGGCGAGAACGGTTGCGACGAGCGCGCGCTTGCGACACATGAAGACAGGTCTCCCGAAGGTGCGCCCATGATCCGGCGTGGCCCTCAAGGAATCGTTAAGCATAATTTTAAAGGGTTCCGCCGATGTCCGACGCGACGCATCCGATCCTGGCCTCGGCCGAGGGCGCGGCGATCCCGGTCCATCCGCTGACCGAGGTCGAGGTCGAGGGCTTCCTGGCCCAAAAGCGCGCGCCGGTAAGGACTTTCGCCGCCGCCAACAAGTTCACGGGCAAGGCGGGCCAGGTGCTGGCGGTCCCGGGCGCGAGCGGGGCGGTCGAACGGGTGCTGCTGGGCGTGGGTTCTGGCCGCGCGGATCTGTCGCTGTTTCGCACACTGGCGGGCAAGCTGGCAGCCGGCGACTACGTGCTGACCAAGCTACCCAGGGGAATCGATCCTAGCGAGGCGACCCTGGCCTTCGCGCTGGGGACCTACCGCTTCGACCGTTACAAGAAGAAGGGCGAGCCGATCGCCCGGCTGGTCGCGCCCAAGGGCGTCGACGCCGCCGCCGTCACCGCCACGGCCCACGCCTGCGCCCTGGCCCGCGACATGGTCAACACCCCGGCCAACGACATGGGGCCGTTGCAGATCGAGACCATCGCCCGCGAGATCGCCGAGAAATACGGCGCGACGATCGCCGTCGTCACCGGCGACGAGCTGCTGGTCCAGAACTACCCCGCCGTCCACGCCGTCGGCCGCGCCGCTGTTCCGGCCCGCGCGCCGCGGATGATCGAGATCAGCTGGGGCGACGCCTCGCACCCGCTGGTGGCCCTGGTCGGTAAGGGTGTGGTGTTCGACACCGGCGGCCTGGACATCAAGCCGTCCTCGGGCATGCGGCTGATGAAGAAGGACATGGGCGGCGCCGCCCACGCCCTGGCCTTGGGTCGGATGATGATGCAGGCCGCCCTGCCGGTGCGCCTGGTGATCCTGACGCCCGTGGTCGAGAACGCCATCGCCGGCGACGCCATGCGGCCCGGCGACGTGCTCCAGACCCGCGCCGGCCTGACCGTGGAAGTCGGCAATACCGACGCCGAGGGCCGCCTGATCCTGGCCGACGCCCTGACCCGCGCCGCCGAGCTGAAGCCGGCCCTGACCCTGGACTTCGCGACCCTGACCGGCGCCGCGCGGGTCGCCCTGGGGCCGTTCGTCATCCCGTTCTGGACCGCCGACGACAAGCTGGCCGGCCAAATCGAGGCGGCGTCGCGGGCGGTGCAGGACGCCCTCTGGCGCCTGCCCCTGACCGAGGCCTATCGCGAGGCGCTGGACAGCGACGTCGCCGATCTGAAGAACGACCCCGACGGCTGGGCTCAAGCGGGGGCAACGACTGCCGCCCTGTTCCTGCAGAAGTTCGCGCCTTCGGGCGAAGATGTGGGTCCCTGGGCCCACTTCGACGTCTTCGCCTGGAACCCCAAGGGCCGCCCCGGATTCCCCGTGGGGGGCGAGGCGCAGGCCATTCGCGCGGCCTTCGCCATGATCAAGGGCCGTTTCGCATGAGCTTGGACTTCCTTGGCGACGCCCGTGTCACCCTGGCCCGCGCCGATTTGGCCGACCAGCGCCTGGAAGGCCTGGCCCCGGCCGAGCGCTTCGAGGCCAGCGAGGTGATGGTCTGCGCCGTCCCGGCCACGGCCATCCGCGCGACGGCCTCGCCCGACGCCGAGCAGTGGGACCAGCTGTTGTTCGGCGAGGTTTTCCGGGTGCTGGAGATCAAGGACGGCTTCGCTTGGGGCCAGGCGGCGCGTGACGGCTATGTCGGCTTCGTCGAGGCCACGGCGCTGATGCCGCAAGGCGCGCCGCCGACCCACGCCGTCAGCGCGATCCGCACCTATGCGTTCAGCAAGCCCGACATCAAGTCGCGGCCTGACGGGCTGTACAGCCTGAACGCCCTGGTCACGGTCGAGGCCCGCGAGGGCCGCTTCGCCAAGGGCGTCGGGACCGGCTGGTTCGTCGAGGCGCACCTGACCGCCATCGGGCGCGGCGAGCGCGACTATGTCGCCGTCGCCGAGCGCTTCCTGGGCGCGCCCTACCAGTGGGGCGGCCGCGAGTCGCTGGGGCTGGACTGCTCGGGCCTGGTGCAGCAGGCGCTGTATGCCTGCGTCCGGACCTGTCCGCGCGACACCGACATGCAGCGCGGCTTCTTCCCGGAGGTGGCGCAGGCCGATCGCCGGCGCGGCGACCTGGTGTTCTGGAAGGGCCACGTGGCCATCCTGCTGGACGCCGACACCATCCTGCACGCCAACGCTCACCACATGGCCACGGCGATCGAGCCCTTGGCCGAAGCCATCGCCCGGATCGAGGCGGCGGGCATCGGCGCACCGCTCGGCTACCGGCGGGTTTCGTGATCGCGTCCGAGGTGATCCCACTCAGCGCCGGAGCGGCCAACGTCCTGCAAGGAGACCCGCCCGATCGCGTGATCGATGTGGTCTCGCGCGGCGAGCTGCACGCCTACCGCGTCGCCGCGCCGAAGGGGCGGGTGCTGGTCTGTCCTGGCGGCGGCTATCTGCGGCTGATGCATGACCGCGAGGGGACCGACATCGCCCAATGGCTCAATGGCCTGGGCTACGACGCCTTCGTCCTGGCTCACCGCCTGCCTGGCGCCCCGAGTGAGGACGGCGTCTGGCCCGAAGATGTGGCCCTGACCGACGGTTTGGCGGCCTTGCGCCACATCGACCGCGACCGGCCGCTGTTCGTGCTGGGCCTGTCGTCCGGCGGACATCTGGCGGGCGTCCTCGCCTGCCAGCCGGGCGCGGACGTCGCCGGCCTGCTGATCGCCTACGCGCCGATCAACGCCAACCACAGCGACCACAAGGCGCCGGCCGGCAAGCCCGACTATCCGCCCCCGCAGAAGCAGGCCTTCTACGACGCCTGGCCGATCGGTCTGGCGGCCGAGCCGCACGGCGTGCCGCGCTGTCCGGTGTTCCTGGCCTACGCCCTGCACGACCAGGCCGTGCCGATCGAGCACGCGCTGAACTTCATCCGCACCGCCCGCGACACGGGCCTGGACCTCGACGCCCACGTGTTCGGCGCCGCCCCGCACGGCTTCGCCCTGCGCGAGCTGGACGGGACCCAGGCGGCCTGGCCGGCGCTGGCGGCCCAGTGGATGGCGCGGCGCGGGTAGGGCCGGACCTTTCGTTTCCTTCTCCCCTTGCGGGAGAAGGTGTCAGCGAAGCTGACGGATGAGGGGTTGATAGTCTTGTCAGCTTGGCGACCAGCCTGTCCGCTGTCGCGGCGGACCCGGTCTTCGACCCCTCACCCGGCCCTCCGGGCCACCCTCTCCCGCAAGGGGAGAGGGCCCGCAAGGGGAGAGGGGAAGCGTTCTCCAAGGCTAGCGAGTGCGCCCGTGGGCGCCCGCCCCCTACTTCACCCACTGGGCCAGCCAGTCGACGATCGACTGCGGCGTCATGTGGCGGGCGTCGGTCAGGGCGAAGAAGGCGCCATCGTTGACCAGCTTGCCCTTGGTGTCGACCACCAGGAAGCTGGGCACGCCCTTCAGCTTGTCGACGCCGTAGCGGGCCGGGATCTGCATGTTGTGGTCGTAGCGCCCGACATTGATCGTCACGACCTCATAGTGCTTGTCGACCCAACGCTTGACGTCGGGCTGCTCGATCACGCCGGCGAACACGCGGCAGTCGCCGCACCAGTTGCCGCCCAGGTCGATCAGGACGAGCTTCCTGTGAGCCTTGGCGCGTTTCAGGGCGGCCTTCAGGTCCGCCTCGGCGTCGGCCTTTTCGTCATAGGGATAGGGCAGGGGCGTCGACAGGCCGTCGATCGACTTCAGCGCCACGGTGGGCGCGGCGGCGGCCCAGGACACGGCCGGAAACGCGGCGAGGGTAAGCAGGCCGGCGACGGCCAGGGCGCGGAACTTCATCGGCGGGGCTTTCCAGCGAACAATCGGTTCGCAAACCCTAGCGGCGCCATAGGAAAAGGGCCGCGAAGAAAACTTCGCGGCCCTTGCAGATTAGGTGATCAGCCCAAAAGGCGATCAGGTCTTCAAGTGATCAGGCCTTGGGCGGCGCGGTGGCGCCACCGGCGGCCGGAGCAGCCGGGGCCGCGGCGGCGCCAGCGGCCGGAGCCGTCGTACCGCCC
>NZ_JBFUJD010000135.1:0-7266 GCF_056401555.1 Caulobacter sp. P4_E5 | reverse complement strand
CCGATCACATTACCGATGTCCTCGACCTCGCCCATGATCATCTCGTTGTGGGCCTTGCCCGAGGGGATCATCGGCAAGCAGTTCTCGTGCTTCTCGACGCGGCAGTCGAAGATCACCGGCTTGTCGCTGTTGATCATCTCCAGGATCTTGCCGTCCAGCTCGGCCGGGTCGTCGCAGCGAATGCCGTGGGCGCCGTAGGCCTGCGCCAGCATCACGAAGTCGGGCAGGCTGTCGGAATAGGAGTGGCTGTAGCGCTCGCCGTGCAGCAGCTGCTGCCATTGGCGGACCATGCCCATCCATTCGTTGTTCAGGATGAAGATCTTGACCGGCAGATCAAACTGGATCGCCGTCGACAGCTCTTGGATGCACATCTGGATCGAGGCTTCGCCGGCGATGTCGACGACCAGGCTCTTGGGGTGGGCCAGTTGCACGCCCAGGGCGGCGGGCAGGCCGTAGCCCATGGTGCCCAGACCGCCCGAGGTCATCCAGCGGTTCGGCTCCTCGAAGCGGAAGAACTGGGCGGCCCACATCTGGTGCTGGCCGACCTCGGTCGTGATGTAGACGTCCCTGTCTCGGGTCAGCTCGTACAGGCGCTCGATGGCGTACTGCGGCTTGATGACCGTGTCGGAGCGTCGGTAGTTCAGGCACTGGCGCGCGCGCCACTGGTCGATCTGGGCCCACCAGTCGGTGAGGGCCGCCTTGTTCGGCTGATGGCCGCCGGCTTTCCAAGCCGCGATCAGGTCTTCAAGAACGCTGCCGGCGTCGCCGACGATCGGCAGGTCGACGCGGACGTTCTTGTTGATCGATGAGGCGTCGATGTCGATGTGGATCTTCTTGCTGCCGGGCGAGAAGGCGTCGAGGCGTCCGGTGACGCGGTCGTCGAAGCGGGCGCCGACGCAGATCATCACGTCGCAATCGTGCATGGCGTTGTTGGCTTCGAACGTGCCGTGCATGCCCAGCATGCCCAGCCACGCCGGATCGGCCGCCGGGAACGCGCCCAGGCCCATCAGGGTCGAGGTGACCGGCGCGCCGGTCAGAGCCTGGAATTCGCGCAGGGCCTGGCTGGCCTTGGGGCCGGCATTGATGATACCGCCGCCGGTGTAGAAGATCGGCCGGCGGGCGCCCGCGATCAATCTGGCCGCCTCGGCGATCCGGCCGGCATCACCCTTGGTCTTGGGCGCGTAGGCATGGGTCGAGGCGACTTCCGTCGGGCCGTAATATTCGCCCTTGGCGAACTGGACGTCCTTGGGGATGTCGATCAGCACCGGGCCCGGACGGCCGGTGGTGGCGATCTTGAACGCCTCATGGATGATCTGCGGCAGGTCGCGGACGTCTTTGACCAGATAGTTGTGCTTGGTGCACGAGCGGGTCATGCCGACGGTGTCGGCTTCCTGGAAGGCGTCGGTGCCGATCAGGTGGGTGGGGACCTGGCCGGTGATGACGACCATCGGGATCGAGTCCATCAGGGCGTCCATGATGCCGGTGATGGCGTTGGTCGCGCCGGGGCCCGAGGTGACCAGGACGACTCCGGGCTTGCCCGAGCTGCGGGCGTAGCCTTCGGCCGCGTGGGTCGCGCCCTGCTCGTGACGAACCAGAATGTGCTGCAGGCGCGGCTCGTGGAACAGCGCGTCATAGATCGGCAGGACCGCGCCGCCCGGATAGCCGAACAGAACCTCGACGCCCTGGTCCACGAGGCCGCGGACCACGATCTCGGCGCCGGTCATGGCGCGGGAGGTGTCGGCGGCGGGAGCGGTGCTCTCGATGGTTTGATGGGCGGTCATGGGACGGATCCGGTGGGAAGCTGGGGGGAAGCCAAGGAACGGGGAAGTGGAAAAGAAAAAAGGTCCCGAAGGACCTTTGCGCGCGCGACCGAGCTACGACGTGACTTCTAGGTCACCCCGCGAACGGCCGCTCCATAAGTACGATCATGGTTTTGCGCACGAGTCTTGCTCCAAAGCTACGGAACGGGTCATGACACGCGCCTGATGGAGCGTCAAGGCGCTGTTTGTCGCAAGGTTGTGCCTTTCCCGGGCGGTGTGACCTTACCGGAGTTTCACGTGACAGGGGCAGGTTTCACCCGTCACGGTCGCGCGCCTGCAATCGGGGAGCGCTTCAGTGTTTGGACGGCGAGAATTTTTGGCTGGGGCGGCGGCCTTCGGCTTGGCGCAATCAGCGACGGCCCGCGTGCTGTCGGGCGGACCGGCGGACCAGGCTGTCGATGCGTTCCTCAAGATCCAACCGTTCCAGGGCGTGGTCCTGATCGGCAAGGCCGGCAAGCCGATCTATTCCCGCGCGGTCGGGTTCGCCGACATCGAGGCCAAGCGGCCCGCGACGCTCGGAACGCCGTATGTCATCGCTTCCATCTCCAAATGGCTGACCTCCACCGCGCTGCTGCGTTTGGCCGAGGSGGGCAAGCTCGACCTGGACGCGCCGATCGTCCGCTACCTGCCCGACTACCGGGCCGATACGGGGGCCAAGGTCACCCTGCGGCGGCTGATGACCAACACCAGCGGCATTCCGAACGGCTTCGCCACCTGGACCAAGGCCAATCCGGATCCCGACCTGTTCAAGAAAACCTTCACGACTGCCGAGGCTGTGAAGCTGTGGTGCTCGGGCGACCTGGCCTTCGAGCCGGGGACCAAGTTCGACTATGTGCTGACCAACTGGATCATCGTCACGGCGATCATCGAAGCGGTGACCGGCAAGCCCTATGCCGAGGCGATGAACGAGCTGGTGATCGGTCCGCTGGGGCTTTCCCGCACGACGCCGGCCGATCCGACCGACATCGCGGCCTCATACCGCACGCTGGAGCCGCTGGTCCGGCAGCCCAATGACCGCTTTCCGTTCATGGCCGCCAGCGGGGGCTATGTCAGCACGGCCGGCGACCTGCTGAAGGCGGCTCACGCGGTGTTCGACGGGGCGCTCCTGCCGCCGGTGCGCAAGAAGGAGTTGCTGACCGTCGGCTGGCCCGACCAGGACTATGCGCTGGGCGGTCGGGTGAAGAGCCTGTTCGCCGACGGCATGCCACGCGTCTTCGCCTGGGAGACGGGCCGGGCGGCTGGCTATCGTTCGGTGCTGGGTCACCGCTTCGACGACCAGACCACCGTCGTGCTGCTCAACAACACCAGCATCACCCAGAGGGCGATGGACGAGTTCGCCTATGCGCTGTTCGGGACGGTCTAGAAGGAAGGCTGTCATCCCGGGCGAAGCGCAGCGCCGAGCCGGGATCGCCGGAAGCTCAGAGCCTGTTGCGGTCCCGGGTCTGCGCTGCGCTTCGCCTGGGATGACAGGGTTATTCAGCCCTCCAATGTTTTGGCCAGCAGCTCGAGCGCGGCGGCCGCGAAGGCCTGCATGTTGGCGGCGCGCTCGGCGCTGGCCGTCTCCAGAGTGGCGCTGACCGAGGTTTCCTCGCCGACCACGGCCATGCAGCAGTGGCCGGGCGCGTCGCCATAGCGGTTACCGTCGGGCCCGGCCGCGCCGGTCTCCGACAGGCCCCAGGTCGCCTTCAGGTTCTTGCGGGCCACGCGGGCTAGCATGACGGCGTAGGGTTCGYTGGCCGAGCGCAGGCCGTCCATGGCCTTCTGCGGGATGTCCATCAGCGTGAGGCGCGCCCGCGCCGTATAGACGACGGCGCCGCCGACATAGAACTTCGATGCGCCCGGCACCGCCAGCAGGGCGGCCGAGATCAGGCCGCCGGCCGACGACTCGGCGATGGCGACGGTCTCGCCTCGGGCGATCAGGCGTTCGGCGACGCGTTCGGCCAGGGCGTTGAGGTCGGACATCTTGGTTCTTTCATGCTGGGCGGCCCTTCCATAGGGGCAAGACGCGAACCTGCAAACACGCGTGGCGGAAGGCTCTCGCCAAGATTGAGCCAACGTGCTCACCATGGCCAAGCTCAACTCGGAGATCTCCGTGCTCGTTCAAGCCGCCACATCGCCCGCCGCGACCGCGCCCACCGTTCCCGTGCAGCCGCCGCTGCAAAGGCTGGCGCCGATCTCACAGAAGACCCGGCCGCTCGTGTTGACCAAGGGCGGGCGGACCGAGAAGGCGCTGGTGCGTTATCAGATCTTCATCCGTACGACCGTCAGGCCGGGCCCGGCGACCGCCGAGGGCGTGAGCGTCAGCGCCATACCGTGCGCCTGGACGGTCGAGTCGTTTCTGCAGCGTGACATCTGCTTCTATTCGATGACCGGCCTCCTGGCCTGCACCAACGGCGAGACCACACCGCTGATGGCCACGGACACGGGTCAAGCGGACCTGCCGGGCGGAACGGTCTGCGAGGTGTTCGCCAAGCCGGTGGAGGCCGCCGAGAGCCGGGTGATCGCATCCGTGGATCGCACCAAGGACCAACTGTATGACGACGACTACAAGCTGGTCGTCACGCCACAACTGGTCCGCGGCGGGACCACGATCACGGAACGCTGATCCGTTCCCAATCCGGCGTCTGATTGCGGAACCAGGTTAGCTGGCGCTTGGCGTAGCGCCGGGTCTCCTGCCGCGCGGCGTCCAGGGCTTGGTCTAGCGTGGTTTCGCCGCGCAGGTGGGCCGCGAACTCGCGATAACCGACAGCCTTGAGGGCGGGGAGGGACGGGTCCAGGCCACGCGCCTCCATGGCCGCCACCTCGTCCAGCGCGCCTTGCTCGACCATGACGGACAAGCGAGCGTCGCAGCGGGCGTAGAGTTCGGCGCGCGGCGGATCCAGCACCACGCCCTTCCAACTGCCGGGGGCGAGGGCCGGCTTGGTGTCGGTCTGCCAGGCGGTCAACGGCTTGCCGGTGGCGATGGCCACGGCATGGGCGCGGACCAGGCGCTGGCGATCGCCGACCTCGATGCGGGCTTCGGCTTCTGGATCCAGCGGCCTGAGGATCTCGCGGAATTCTTCTTCGCCTCGCGCCGCGTAGAGCAGGCCGGAGATCTCGCGCTGGGTCTCGGGCACCGGGGGCACGTCGGCCAGGCCGTGGGTCAGGGCCCGGAAATAGAGGCCGGTGCCGCCGACCACGATGGCCGGAGCGCCGCCGGCCGCGATTTCCGCGAGCACCGTAGTCGCCGCCTCCAGCCAGCGACCGACCGACCAGCCGACGGCGGCGTCGATCACCTCGAACAGGTGATGCGGCGCCCGCGCGATCTCGTCCGGCGATGGTCCGGCGGTCAGTACGCGCAGGCCGGCATAGATCTGCATGGAGTCGGCGTTGACGATCTCGCCGCCGATCCGCTCGGCCAATTGCAGGGCATAGGCCGACTTGCCGCTTGCGGTCGGGCCCGCGATCAGCCAGATGCGGGGCGCGATGTCCGAACTCTCCACCATTCCGACCGTCCTCACCGTCGTGGGGGGCAACCCCGACGCATACGCACAAGCCGTTTCGCGCGTCGAAGCCAGGCTGTCCAGCCGCCGCGAAGACCTGGGGCCGTTGGCCGCCGACTTCTTCGTCGAGCGCGGCGACCTGGATGCGGTCAAGGTCGACCTGGCGGACCTCGCCGTCGACTTCGCGGTACAGCCCGTCGAGAACCGCAAAAAGCGCCTGCTGATCGCCGACATGGACTCGACAATCATCAACGTCGAGTGCCTGGACGAACTGGCCGACTTCGCCGGCGTCAAGGACAAGGTCTCTGAGATCACCGAGCGCGCCATGCGCGGCGAACTGGCCTTCGAGGGGGCCCTGCGCGAGCGCGTGGGCATGCTGAAGGGCCTGGGCGTCGAGGCGCTGCGGAGCTGCTACGATCAGCGGGTCCGGCTGAATCCCGGCGCGGAGATCCTGGTCCGCACCATGGCCAGGAACGGCGCCCGCTGCGCCCTGGTCTCGGGCGGCTTCACCTTCTTCACCAGCCGGGTGGCCGAGGCGGCGGGCTTCCACCTGAACCGCGCCAACACTCTGATCGAACTGGACGGCGCCCTGACCGGCCATGTCGGCGACCCGATCCTGGGCAAGGAGGCCAAGCTGGCCGCCCTCCAGGAGGAGACGGCCGCTCTGGGCCTGACGCCGACCGACGCCTTGGCCGTGGGCGATGGCGCCAACGACCTGGCCATGATCGAGGCCGCTGGCCTGGGCGTAGCCTATCGCGCCAAGCCGATCGTGGCGGCCCAGGCCGACGCCAAGGTCGATCACACCGACCTGACCACCTTGCTCTATTTCCAGGGCTACAAGATCGAGGAGTTTGTGCAGTGAGCTTTCCCCGTCGTGTCGAAGGTGTCGTGTTCGACATGGACGGCCTGCTGCTGGACACCGAGATCGTCTATCGCGCGGCCATGATCGAGGCGGGCAACGTCTTCGGCGTCCAGTTCACCGGCGAGACCTATGCGGCCATGGTCGGCAAGACCACGCCAGAGAGCGCCGTCATGCTGCAGGAGCTGTACGGCCCGGACTTCCCGGTCCAGTCCTATTTCGAGCGGGTCTGGGCCGACGTCGAGGACCTGCTCGCCGCCGAGACCAAGCTGAAGGCGGGGGTGATCGAGATCCTCGACTACCTGGACGACCTGGGCCTGCCGCGCGGCATCGCCACCTCGAACGGCATGGTGGCCGTCGAGAAGTATCTGGGGCGCTTTGACCTGCTGCATCGCTTCAACGCGGTGGTCGCCCACCACGACGTCACCAAGCACAAGCCGAACCCGGACCCCTATCTGGAAGCCGCCCGCCGCCTCGGCGTCGACCCGGCCCACTGCTTGGCGCTGGAGGACTCGCACCCCGGCGTCCGCGCCGCCCACGCGGCCGGCATGATGACCGTGATGGTGCCCGACATCCTCGATCCCAACGAGGAAATGCACGACAAGTGCGTGCACATCGCCGACAGCCTGCACCACGTCTTGGACCTGCTGAAGGCGTCGGTCGAAGAGGCGGCTTAGCGGAAGATCGACATGATCGCCGCCGCGGCTGACGAGAGCACGGAAGTATTGGCCGCCTCGTCGGCTCGTCGGCGTTGCTCCTCGCGCTTTTCGGCGCGCGCTCGGGCGGCGTCGGTGAGGATCCGATGCCAGCGCTGGGCCTTGCCATAGGCGCCGGGGTCCAGGGGCGAGGGGCGTTTCGAAGCCATCGGATGTCTCCACAACCGTCGCGATCGTAGCACGCGGCGGAGCATCCTCAAACCTCAGGCCGTCCTGCGCGCCTCATCGTCGACGGGCAGCTCGATCGACCACGCGCCCAGGAACTCGACCAGCTTGTCCAGGCTCATCGGCCTGGCGATGTGATAGCCCTGGGCCAGGTCGCAGCCCATCAGCTGCAGGGCCGCCAGGGCCTCGCGGGTCTCGACGCCCTCGGCGGTGACCTTCATGCC
>NZ_JBFUJD010000134.1:0-7381 GCF_056401555.1 Caulobacter sp. P4_E5 | reverse complement strand
CTCCAGACTTGGGAGGTCCTTATAGCGGCAGCCGTTTGAGGCAGGTCAAGGCGGGGTCATTGCGTAGGTCCCACGCTGAAGCTTTCCAATCCAAGGGAGAGCCTCATGTCGAGTGGGCAAATGGCGTATCTGGGCCTGGTGATCGCGGCCTTCACGGCGTTCGCCGTGGTATTGTTCGTGACGTATCTGCGGGTGAACTGGAGGTAGGGGGAACCTCCCTCAGCATCAAAACCCGTGTCATCCCGGAAGCGTCGTAGGCGCTGTCCGGGACCCAGGGGGTGCGTGAACGCGGTGCGCGCCGCCCCTGGGTCCCGGCTCTACGCTACGCTTCGGCCGGGATGACACGGGATTTGTCATTGGGGATGGCCATTTCGATCCGGTGGCTACACGCCGCCGCCGGCGCGGCGCGGTGGCTGACCAGCACCAGGCCTTGGCCAGTACGCGCCAGCCGCGCCTCCAGCCGCGCCACCACCAACGCCTCGGTCGCGGCGTCCAGGCCCTCGGTCGGCTCGTCCAGCAGCAGCCACGGCGCGTCGCGCAGATAGACCCGGGCCAGGGCCAGCCGCCGGCGCTCGCCGCCGGACAGGCGCTCGCCGTCGTCGCCGAGATAGGCGGACAGGCCCTCCGGCGCGGCCCGGACCCGGTCGGCCAGGGCGGCGTCTTCCAGGACGGCCCAGAGCTGGTCGTCGGTCGCCTTGGGCGCGGCCAGGCGCAGGTTGTCGCGCACCGTGCCGGCGATCAGGCCGGCGTCCTGCGGCAGCCAGGCGAGCGCGGCGCGGGGCAGCGAGGTGGCCTCACCGCGCAGGCCCAGCAGGGTCTCGATGGCGGTGGTCTTGCCGCAGCCGGACGGGCCGACGATGGCCAGGCGTTCGCCGGGCGCGAGGGTGCGGCCCAGGATCGTCAGGCTGGGCGCGGTGTGAAGCGGAGCCTCGGCGGGCTTGGGTCGATGACGCAGCACGTCGTCCAACCGCTCGCGCGCTTCCCGCGCCGCGCCGTCCTGGTCGAAAGCGTTGGCCAAGCCGGAAAGCGCCTCGATGCTCATGGCGGCGGCCAGGCCGGCCAGCGCCGCCAAGGCCGCGCCGACCGGGGCGGCGCTGGCCACGGCGGCGGCGACCGCGAGGCCGAGGATCGCGGCTTGGCTGGCCAGGATCAGGCCGTTGGCGCGGGCGGCCGCGAGCCGCGCGGCGTCCAGCGTGGCGGCCTTGGTGTTCAGGGTCTCGCCGGCCCAGGCCTCCAGGCCGTAGGCGCGCAGCTCGGCCGAGGCGGCGACCAGGGTGGCGGTGGTCTCCTTCAGGGTCCCGATCCCGGCCTGGACGGCGGCGCGGGCGGGGGTCGAGAAGCGCCGGGCCAGGGTTCGAGCCGTGGCGATCGCCAGGCC
The DNA here is from genome assembly GCF_056401555.1 of Caulobacter sp. P4_E5. Lineage (NCBI taxonomy): Bacteria > Pseudomonadati > Pseudomonadota > Alphaproteobacteria > Caulobacterales > Caulobacteraceae > Caulobacter > Caulobacter sp. P4_E5. The sequence goes on along the minus strand of NZ_JBFUJD010000134.1, from coordinate 6,003 downwards.
GGCGGCGACCAGGATGGTGGCGGCGGACGCCCAGCCGGCCAGGGCGGCCAGGGCGACGCCCGAGCCGAGGCCGGCGACGGCGCTCCAGGGGGCGGAGAGCCGGACGAAGCGGGTCTCGATCGCGTCGACGTCCTGCACCAGCCGGGCCGAGGCCTCGCCGCGCGACAGGGTCAGGGAGCGTTCCGGCGGGGCGGCGGCCAGGCTCTCGAACACGGCCGGGCGGATGGCGGCCAGGGCGCGCAGGGCGGCGGCGTGGCCCGACAGGCGCTCGCCGTAGCGGGCGGCGGTGCGCAGGATGGCCAGCAGGCGGATCATGGCGCTGGGCAGCAGCACGTTGAAGGTATGGGCGGTCGCCAGGCCCGCCGCCCCGGCGACGGCGCTGGCGACGATGAACCAGCCCGACAGGCCCAGCAGCAGGGTCGAGGCCGCGCCCAGGGTGACGGCGCTCAGCAGCGCCAGCCGCAAGGCGTCGGCGCGCTGGCGCTTCTGCTCGCGGATCAGGGCGTCGAGGGGGGAGGGGCTCACAGCCTCACCACCTGATCCGCCAAGGCCGCGACCGCCTCGGAATGGGTGGCGATCAGGGTGGTGCGGCCCTTGGCGGCGACGCGAATCGCGGCCAGCAGCTGGCCTTCCGCGGCCGCGTCGAGATTGGCGGTCGGCTCGTCCAGCAGTAGGATCGGGGCGGGCTTGAGCAGGGCGCGGGCCAGGGACAGCCGCCGCCGCTCGCCGCCCGACAGGCCCGAGCCGCGCTCGTCGAGCACGAAGTCGAGGCCGCCGGGGCGATCGAGGACGAGGCCGACGGTCTGGGCCGCCGCTTCGATCTGCGCCCGCGTGGCGTCCCGGCGCGCCAGGGCGATGTTGTCGGCGATCGAGGCGGGCAGGATCAGCGGCGACTGGCCGGCCCAGGCGATGTCGCGGGCGAGATCCGGGCGCTCGGCGCCGTCGATCAGGATTCGACCCTCGGTCAGCGGCGCGAGGTCCAACAGCAGGTTCAGGATCGAGCTCTTGCCCGCGCCGCTGGGGCCGAGCAGGGCGGTGATGGTTCCCGCTTCGGCGGTCAAGTCGAAGCCCTGCAAGGCCGGCGCGTCGGCGTCGGCATAGCGAACGCTCACGCCCTCGAAGCGGATGGTCGGGGCCTTGACGAGCGGCGCTGTGGCCGCCCTCGCCTGGGGAGCTTCGAAGGTCGACAGGCTGGCGGCCGCGGCCTCGGCGGCCTGGCGGTCGTGATAGGCGGCGGCCAGGCGGCGCATCGGGGCGTAGACCTCCGGGGCCAGGGCCAGAACGAAGAAGGCGCGCTTCAAATCCAGGGTCTCGGGAACCGGGAACGGCAGCAGCCGCAGCAGGTTGAAGCCGCAATAGACCGCCACCAGCGCCACCGACAGCGCCGCGAAAAACTCCAGCGCCGCCGAGGAGATGAACGCCACGCGCAGCACCCGGATGGTGCGCTCGGCCAGCGCCGAGGCCGAGCGGCGCAGGGCGGCGGTGGTCGCCGCCTCGGCCTGGAAGGCCAGCACCACGGGCAGGGCGCGGACCCGGTCCAGGAACAGGCCCGACAGCCGCTCCAGGGCCAGGAACTGGGCGCGGCTCTCGGCGGCGGCGGCCGCGCCCGCCAGGACCATGGCGGCAACGAACGGAACCAGGGTCGCCAGCAGGATCGCCGCGCAGATCGGGCTGGCGATCGCGGCGACGCCGATCAAGAGCAGCGGGAGGACGGCGGCCGACAGGCGGGCGGGCAGGAAACGGGCGACATGGCCGTCCAGCGCCTCGACCCCCTCGACCAGGGCGGTGGTCGCTTCGCCGGCCGGGCGTCGCGCGCCGCCGAACACCGCGCGGGCCAAGTCGGCGCGCACCCCAGTCTTAGCGTGAGCCGCGGCCTGGGCCCCGGCCGTTCCCGCCGCCCGGGCCAGCAGGCCGCGCGAGACCATGGCCACGACGGCGAGCAGCAGCCAAAGGGTGAGCGCCAGCGCGCCGCGCCGTTCGGCGATCGCGTCGATCCCGAACGCCAGCCCCGCCGCGAAGCCGATCGCGGCCAGGCCGTCCAGCAGGGTGAACAGGCGGGCGCGGCCCGAGGCGGAGCCCGCGTTTCGGCCGATTTGGTCCAGCCAGGCCTTCGGCGCCGAGAAACGGTCGATCTGTACTATGCCGGCGCCCATGGGTTGAGTGTAGGTTGGTTTCGTCCGGAAGCCTTGATCCCGATCAAGGACCGGACGGTCGGGTCGGTTTAGGGCTAGGCTCTCGAGCGGCGTGATCATCGGCCGTTCGTCTCGGAGCTGTCCATGGACCCCGCCGTCATCGACCTGTCACGCCTCCAGTTCGCGTTGACCGCTCTCTACCACTTCCTGTTCGTGCCGCTCACCCTGGGGCTCAGCTTCCTGCTGGTCATCATGGAGAGCATCTATGTGATGACCAAGCGGCCGATCTGGCGGACCACGACCCGGTTCTGGGGCGTGCTGTTCGGGATCAACTTCGCCTTGGGCGTGGCCACCGGTCTCACCATGGAATTCCAGTTCGGCATGAACTGGTCCTACTACTCGCACTATGTCGGCGACATCTTCGGCGCCCCGCTGGCGATCGAAGGGCTGATGGCCTTCTTCCTGGAGGCCACCTTCGTCGGGCTGATGTTCTTCGGCTGGGACAAGCTTTCGCGCGTCGGCCACCTGGCCGTGACCTTCCTGGTCGCCCTGGGCACCAACCTGTCGGCCCTGTGGATCCTGGTCGCCAACGGCTGGATGCAGAACCCGATGGGCGCGGCGTTCAACCCCGACACCATGCGCATGGAGGTCACCAGCTTCCGCGACGTGCTGTTCAACCCGGTGGCCCAGGCCAAGTTCGTCCACACGGTCAGCGCCGGCTACGTGATCGCCTCGGTGTTCGTGCTGGGGATCTCGGCCTGGTACCTGCTGAAGGGCAAGTACGTCGGCGTCGCCAAGCGGTCGATGACCGTCGCCGCCGCCTTCGGCCTGGCCTCGTCGCTGTCGGTCGTCGTGCTGGGCGACGAGAGCGGCTACGCCCTGACCGACAACCAGAAAATGAAGCTCGCGGCGCTGGAAGCCATGTGGGAGACCGAGCCCGCCCCGGCCGGCCTGACCGCCTTCGGCATTCCCGATCTCAAGGCCCGCAAGACCCACTACGAGGTCAAGATCCCCTATGTGCTGGGCCTGATCGCCACCCGCAGCTTCGACAAGCCGGTGGAGGGCATCTTCCAGCTGGTCGCCAAGGCCGAGGACCGCATCGAGTCGGGCGTGGTCGCCTATGGCGCGGTCGAGACCTTGAAGGTCAATCCGACCGACATGACCGCCCGCGCCACGTTCGAGCAGCACCGCCGCGACCTGGGCTACGCCCTGCTGCTGAAACGCTATGTCGCCGATCCGCGCCAGGCCTCGCCGGACCTGATCAAGAAGGCCGCCTGGGACTCGGTGCCCAACGTGCCGGTGATGTTCTGGAGCTTCCGGATCATGGCCGGGATCGGGCTCCTGATGATCGCCCTGTTCGCCACCGCCTTCCTGCTGGTCACCCTGCGCCGGCACGACACCAAGTGGTTCCTGGTCATCGCCGTGGCGGCCCTGCCGCTGCCCTGGATCTCGACCGAGCTGGGCTGGGTGCTGGCCGAGATGGGCCGCCAGCCCTGGGCGGTGGACGGCGTGCTGCCGACCTTCCTGTCGGCCTCCAGCCTTTCCGTGCCGCAGCTGATCACCAGCATCGCGGTCTTCACCCTGTTGTACGGCGCGCTGGCCGTGGTCGAGGTCGGCCTGATCCTGCGCGCCATCAAGAAGGGCCCGTTCGCTCAGCACGACCCCGTCCCGGACGGCGCGTCGCCCGAGCCCGAGCCGATGACCGCTTAAGGAGATCTCATGATGGAACTCCCCGTCGACTACGCCACCCTCCGCGTCATCTGGTGGGCCCTGATCGGCATCCTGCTGATCGCCTTCGCCCTGACCGACGGCTACGACATGGGCGTCGGCGCCCTGCTGCCGTTCGTGGCCAAGGACGACTCCGAGCGGCGGATGGTGATCAACACCCTCGGCGCCACCTGGGAAGGCAACCAGGTCTGGTTCATCGTCGCCGGCGCCGGGCTGTTCGCGGCCTGGCCGTTCGCCTACGCCATCGCCTTTTCGGGCTTTTACCTGGCGCTGTTCGTGGTGCTGGCGGCGATGATCATGCGGCCGGTCAGCTTCAAGTACCGGTCCAAGCGGCCCCACCCGCGCTGGCGGGCGTTCTGGGACTGGGGTCTGTTCGTCAGCGGCTTCGTGCCGGTGCTGTGCTTCGGCGTGGCCCTGGGCAATGTGCTGCAGGGCGCGCCGTTCCGGCTGGATAGCGACCTGCGCGCCTTCTACGAGGGCTCGTTCATCGGCCTCTTCTCGCCGTTCGCCCTGCTGTGCGGCTTGCTGTCGGTGGCCATGCTGGTGCTGCACGGCGCGGCCTGGCTGACGGTCAAGGCCGAGGAGGGCCCGGTCACCGAGCGGGCCCGCCGCATCGGCGAGATCGCGGGCCTCGCCAGCATCGTGCTGTTCGCGGCCGGCGGCTTCTGGGTGGCGTTTGGCGGTCTCGGCTTCCGGATCGAGGGCCTGGCCGATGCGGCTGGTCCGTCCAACCCGCTGCGCGGGGCCCCGGCGGTGCGCGCGCCCGGCGCCTGGCTCGACAATTACGGCCGCCACGGCTGGATGATCATCGCCCCCGTCATGGGCTTCGTCGGCGCGGCTCTGGCCCTGGTCGGCATGCGCTGGAACAAGGCCTGGATGGCGTTCGGCGGCTCCTCGATCTCGACGGCCGGGATCGTCGGGACGGTGGGCCTGTCGATGTTCCCGTTCATCCTGCCCAGCAGCTTCGACCCGCGCTCCAGCCTGACGGTCTGGAACGCCTCGTCGACCCACCTGACCCTGTTCGTCATGCTGATCGTCACGGCGATCTTCCTGCCGCTGATCATCCTCTACACCGCCTGGGTCTACCGGGTGCTGTGGGGCCGCAGCACCACCGGCGCCCTGACCACCAACCCCGACCTGTACTGAGGAGTACGAGCCATGTGGTACTTCACCTGGATCCTGGGCCTGGGCCTGGCCGTCGTCTTCGGCGTGCTGAACGGCGTCTGGTACGAGTTCAACCTGTCCGACGACGGGGATGAGGGGTTGTCGGAGCCGTAGGGGGCGACGGCGAAGTTCTCTTTCCCCAAACCCGTGTCATCCCGGAAGCCTCGCAGAGGCTGTCCGGGACCCAGGGGCAACCGCACTGCGTTGACCCCTGGGTCCCGGCTCTCCGCGCTACGCGCTCCGGCCGGGATGACACGGGTTTGGGGATGGTTGTTTGTGCTTGAGCAACTCACCGCATTTCAAACCCGCTTCCCGCGACATTCGACCGCGCCCTTCCGCACCTCAGCCTTAACGCTTGTTAAAGGCGGCGCGGGCTCTTGTAGGGATCGGTCGAAGCGCGACGACGCGGCCTCGACCGGCTCATTCGACCGGGGGATTTTTCGCCATGACCGACACCACCGCGCCCGCGCTGGAGCTGATCTCGTTCTGCATCGGCGAGCAGGAATTCTGCATCGACGTGAAGACGGTGCGTGAAATCCGCGGCTGGACTCCGGCCACCCCGATCCCGCACGCCCCGTCCTACATGCGCGGCGTCATCAACCTGCGCGGCGCGATCATGCCGGTCATCGACCTGCGCAACCGCCTGGGCCTGGGCTTCACCACCCCCGAGACCCGCCACGTGATCGTGGTCGTCGAGTGCCGCGACCGCCTGGCCGGCATCCTGGTCGACGCCGTGTCGGAAACCTTCACCGTGCCGCGCGATAGCCTGCAGCCGGCCCCGGACGTCGGCGTCGAGGAACTGCGCTACATCCAGGCGATCATCTCGATGGAAAACCGCCTGATCACCTATCTGCGCATGGACGACGTGTTCCCGACCGTGATCAGCGAAGCGGCTTAAGCGCGTTTTTCCTCCTCCCCACTAGGGGGAGGTGGATCGATGCGAATACGCATCGAGACGGAGGGGGTCGCGAAGCGATAC
>NZ_JBFUJD010000133.1:0-7714 GCF_056401555.1 Caulobacter sp. P4_E5 | reverse complement strand
CCCTTTGGCTACCGCGTCCGGGCGATATTGACGTTCGGTTCACCAGTTCCGGATACCGCGGGCGGGTATGCGTAAGCTTCTTATAAGTTTGGCCCGCATGGGCTGGGTCCGGGCGGCCCTGATCGTCGGCGGTTTGACCACGGCCGGCGTCGCCGTGGCCACGGCTCAAGGTCCGGCCGCGCCCGCCGGCGTGCAGAAGGTCCGCTTCGGCGGCGACCGGGTCGAAACCCGCGTCGTCATCGACCTGGATCGCGCCGCCGCCGGCAAGCTGATCGCCGACGGCATGAACGACCAGCGCCTGGTCCTGGCGCTTCCGAACGTCACCGTCTCCGGCGACCTCCAGGGCGCCGGCCAAGGACTGGTCAAGCGCTGGCTGATCGACGAGGCCGCGGGCGGCGCTCGTCTGCGCCTGGATCTGACGGGCAAGGCCGAGGTTCGCCGCCGATTCCTGCTGCCGCCGGGCGACGGCGCAACCGCCTATCGCTATGTCATCGACCTGCGGGCCGTGGACGGCGCTCCGCAAAACGGAACGGCGATTCCGCAGGCGCCGCGTCTGACCCTGGCCACCGCGCCGGTCAAGGCCGCGCCGCTGCGCCTGAAGAAGGTCATCGTCATCGACGCCGGTCATGGCGGCAAGGATCCCGGCTCGCTGGGCGTCAATGTCTACGAGAAGGACGTCACCCTGGCCGCCGCCAAGGCGCTGAAGGCGCGTCTGGAACGCACCGGCCGCTTCCAGGTGGTGCTGACCCGCGAGACCGACACCTTCATCCCGCTGGAATCGCGCGTGCAGATCGCCCGTCGCGCCGACGCGGACCTCTTTATCTCGCTGCACGCCGACTCGGGCCCGGACACCGGCACCCGCGGCGCTTCGGTCTACACCCTGTCGGAAAAAGGCGCCGATCGCGTCGGCCGGGTCCTGGAGAAGGACGATTGGCTGATGAAGGCCAACCTGCCGGGCCGCGACCGCGCCGTCAGCCAGATTCTGCTGGATCTGTCGCAGCGCGCCACCAAGAACCGCTCGGCCGCCTTCGCCCAGTTGCTGCTGGCCAATGTCGGCGAGGAGACCACCTTGCTGCGCCGCAGTCACCGCGACGCCGGCTTCATCGTGCTGCTGGCCCCCGACGTGCCGGCCGTGCTGCTGGAGATGGGCTTCATCACCAATCTGGACGACGAGGCCTTCCTGACCGGCAAGGCCAGCCGCGCCCGCCTGGTCGACGCCGTCAGCGACTCGATTGAGGCCTATTTCTCAGCGGGCCTGCGCAAGTCCTGATCGACGGGGTTTCCGGCGCCTTCCCCTTTTCCTCGTCGCGCTCTAAGCACAAGGACGATCGTTCGCGCTTCGCCCACGGCGATGCGCCCGCAAAACCGCTTACGGTTCGGCGGCAAGCGATCTAGTGAAGGGTGTGCGGTAGGCGAGGGGCCTGCCCGACGGAGGTCGCGTGGATCTGAAACCCACCGAACGATGGATGGCCATCGCGGGCGTGACGGTGCTTTCGGCCATCGCGGTCGCGGGCTTCGCGATCGCGATCTACGCCGCCTGGCTGTTCCACGACATGCCTGACGCCGGCGAACTGCAGGACTATCGTCCGCCCACCGCCACGCGCGTTTATGCCTGGGACGGCACCCTGATCGGCGAGTATTCCAAGGAACGCCGGATCTTCATTCCCTACGACCAGATCCCGTCGCAGCTGGCCCAGGCCTTTCTGGCGGCCGAGGACCGCAACTTCTTCCAGCACGGCGGCGTCGACGTCGGCGGCCTGTCGCGCGCCATGCTCAAGAACGTCGGCAACGCCATGCGCGGTCGGCGTCTGGAAGGTGGCTCGACCATCACCCAGCAGGTGGCCAAGAACGTCCTGCTGACCAGCGACGCCACCGTCGGCCGCAAGTTCAAGGAAGCGATCCTGGCGCACCGCCTGGAGCAGTCGCTGACCAAGCAGCAGATCCTCGAGCTGTATCTGAACGAAATCTGGCTGGGCTATCGCTCGTTCGGGGTCGGCGCGGCGGCCTACAACTATTTCGGCAAGTCCCTGCCGGACCTGACCCTGGCCCAGTGCGCCTACTTGGCCTCGCTGCCGAAGGGGCCCGACAACTACCATCCGATCCGCAACAAGGCCAAGGCGATGGCCCGCCGCAATTGGGTGCTGGGCCAGATGGCCGAGCAGGGATGGGTTTCCAAGGAAGACGCCAAGAAGGCGATGGCCGAGGACCTGGTGGTCCAGGCCGCGCCCAAGCGCGCCGCCTATCGCGACGCCGACTATTTCGTCGAGGAAGTGCGCCAGCGCGGCATGGCGACCCTCGGCCCTCGCCTGAACGAGGGCGGCTACTACATGCGCACGACCCTGGACCCGCGCCTGCAGACCGCCGCGCGCGCGGCCCTGATGGACGGGCTGGAGAAATACGACCGCCGCCACGGCTGGCGCGGTGGCTGGGGTCACGTCGAATCGACGGACCTGGCGTGGGAGAAGACCGCCCTGGCCAAGCCCGTCCCCGCGGAGCGCGGCGTCTGGCGTCCGGCCCTGGTCGTCTCCAACGACGGGCGCGTGCGCCTGGTGAAGAAGGAAGGCGAGGGCCAGATCGTCGGCGAGGACGTCGCCTGGGCCAGGGCCGGCAAGGGCCTGAAGGCCGGCGACCTGGTGTTCGTCGAGAAGACCGACGCCGGCTTCCGCCTGCGCCAGGTGCCGATCGTCAACGGCGCCCTGGTGGCGATGGAGCCCTATACAGGGCGCATCACCGCGCTGGTCGGCGGCTACAGCTACTCGCTGTCGAACTTCAACCGCGCCACCCAGGCGATGCGTCAGCCGGGTTCGTCGTTCAAGCCGTTCGTCTATGCCACGGCCCTGGAGAACGGCTACACGCCGGCCAGTGTGATCGTCGACAGCGCCATCACCTTCAAGGGCGCGAACGGCGAGGACTGGAGCCCCGAGAACTACCACAAGGAATTCTACGGCGCTCAGCCGCTGCGCAAGGGGCTGGAGCAGTCGATCAACGCCATGACCGTGCGCCTGGCCCAAGGCGTCGGCATGAAGAAGATCGTCGACTTCGCCAAGCGGGCGGGCGTCGTTCGCGACATGGATCCGGTGCTGGCTATGGCCCTGGGCGCGGGCGAGACCACGCCGTTCAAGCTGACCGCCGCCTATGCCGCCTTCGTCAATGGCGGCCGTCGGATCGAGCCGCATCTAATCGAGCTCGTCCAGGACCGCGAGGGCAAGGTGATCTTCCGCGCCGACAAGCGCGACTGCGACCGCTGTGAGGCCGGCTTCAATGGCGACGAGAGCCCGCGCTTCGCCGCGCCGGGCGACCAGATCATGGATCCGGTCACCGCCTATCAGATCACCTCGATGCTGCAGGGCGTGGTCCAGCGCGGCACCGCCGCCGCCGTCAGCTCGCTGGGCCGCCCCTTGGCGGGCAAGACCGGCACGACCAACGAATACCGCAGCGCCTGGTTCGTCGGCTATTCGCCCAACCTGGTGGTCGGGGTCTTCGTCGGCTTCGACGACAACCGCTCGCTGGGCGAGGGCGAGACCGGGGCCACCGATGCGGTGCCGGTGTTCATCGATTTCATGAAGGTGGCGCTGGAGGGCCAGCCGGTCGTCGATTTCAAGCCGCCGAAGACGGCCAAGTTCGCCATGGTGCGCGGCAACCGCGAGGCCTTCCGCCCCGGGACCGAGCCCCGGGTCGAGGTCGCCCCGACTGGGCCGATCCCGTACAACGCGCTGCCGCCGGGCCTGCCGCCGGTTCCCCAGCCGCAAGCCCAGCCGGGTAAGCCGCCGCCGCCGAAGGTGGATCCGCTCAGCGGACTCTACTGACGTCATTGCGCAAGGGAGCAACGCACGTTATCTCCCGCGCCCTTCAACACTGTCACGGAGTTACGTGATGCGACCGGATGTCGAGGCCTCCGCGGCTGACATCGAGCAGTCCATTGGACTGCTCAGGAGGCGTCTTTGACTGGGATGTCGCCCTTAGAAAGCTCGATGAGCTGAACGCCCGGGTCGAGGACCCGACCCTGTGGGATCGTCCGACCGAGGCCCAGGCCGTCTCGCGCGAGCGCGCCGCCCTGGCCGCCAAGGTCGAGGCCGTGCAAGGCATCGAGCGCGACGTCAAGGACGCGCTGGAATACGCCGAGCTGGCCGACATGGAGTCCGACGAGGATTCCCTCAACGACGCCCGCGCCCAGCTGAAGGCCATCAAGGAGCGCGCTGGCCGCGCCGAGCTCGAGGCCCTGCTGTCCGGCGAGGCCGACGGCAACGACGCCTATATCGAGATCAACTCCGGGGCCGGCGGCACCGAGTCGTGCGACTGGGCCGGCATCTTGCTGCGGATGTACACGCGTTGGGCCAACGCCCACGGCATGACGACCGAGCTGATCGAAGAGACCGATGGCGACCAGGCCGGCATCAAGTCCGCGACCCTGTTGGTCAAGGGCCAGAACGCCTATGGCTGGCTGAAGACCGAGGCCGGGGTGCACCGGCTGGTGCGCATCAGCCCCTACGACAGCAGCGCCCGCCGCCACACCTCGTTCGCCTCGGCCTGGGTCTATCCGGTGGTCGACGACACGATCGAGATCGAGATCAATCCGGCCGACGTACGGACCGACACCTATCGCGCCAGCGGCGCCGGCGGTCAGCATATCAACAAGACCGACTCGGCCGTGCGCCTGACGCACATTCCGACCGGTATCGCGGTGGCCTGCCAGGCCGGCCGCTCGCAGCACCAGAACCGCGAGGAAGCCTGGAAGATGCTGCGCGCGCGCCTCTACGAGGCCGAGCTGCAAAGGCGGGAAGCCGCCCAGCAGGCGCTTGAGGACCAGAAGACCGACATCGGCTGGGGCCACCAGATCCGCAGCTACGTCCTGCAGCCCTACCAGATGGTCAAGGACCTGCGGACCAACGTCGAGACCTCCGACACCCAGGGGGTGCTGGACGGCGACCTCGACGCCTTCATGGGCGCCTCGCTGGCCCAGCGCGTCGGCGCCACGCGCGACGCCTGACGGACCTCTAACCCCGCTGACGCTTCCACGGCGTCAGCGGGACATAGGTCGCCGCCTCGGTCGGGCCCTGGCGGGTGGCCGTGATCAAGCCTCTTCGTTTCAAGGTCTCGACGGCGTTCTGGACGGTGCGCCGCGACTGGCCCGTGCGTTCGGCCAGCTCGGCGTGGCTGAAGCTGGCGCGGCCGTTGGCGTGGGCCGCCGTGATCGCCAGATAGACCAGGAACGACGACGGCTTGTGGTCGTGGCCGACCAGGTCGGCCATCAGGGTGTCGAGGACATAGCGGTCGATCGTATAGCTTTGCGTTGTCATTGCTATAGCAATGCCTGCGCCTCTTTCCCCAGGCAAGGCGGGGCGGCTACTCCATCGATCGCGGACCGCTGAAGAGAGGGAACGGCCATGAGCGTGATCAAGCAACTGAAGTTCGTCGGTATCCCGGTCAGCGACCAGGATCGGGCCCTGGCTTTCTGGACCGAAAAGGTCGGGCTGCGCGTGGCCACCGACCAGCCGATGGGCGCCCAGCGCTGGATCGAGCTGTCGATCCCCGGCGCCGAAACCGGGCTGGTCCTGTTCACGCCGGAGGGCCACGAGGACCGCATCGGCACCTTCTTCAACGGCTCGCTGGCCTGCGACGACGTCGAGCACGCCTATCGCAAGCTGGCCGAGAAGGGCGTCGAATTCGAAGGCCCGCCGCAGAAGCAGCCGTGGGGGACCTTCGCCAAGTTCAAGGACCCGGATGGCAATACGTTCGTGCTGTCGAGCCGGTAGCAGCCAACAAAAACGCCCCGGATCGCTCCGGGGCGTTCGTGTTTCTGGAAGGCCGGAAGGCCTCAGCCCGCGGCGGGCTTGGCAAGGGCCAGGGGCTCGGCCTGCGGCGCCGGTTGGGCGGCCGGGGCGGGGCGCTGGAACTTCAGGCTGCGGCCCTGGAAGAAGGCGCCGGTTTCCATCGCCAACTGCTCGTGGGTGATGTCGCCGTCGATGTACGAGGTGCCATAGAGGCGGACCTGCTTGGAGGTGATCGCGCCGACCACGCGGCCGCGCACCTCGACCGCCTCGGCATAGATCGAACCCTCGATGTGGCCGGTCTCGCCGACGGTCAGCCGGCCGACGCGGACGTCGCCCTTGACCACCCCGTCGATCTGCAGCTCGCCCTCGCCGGTCAGGTTGCCCTCGATGGTCAGGTCCGCCGACAGCAGGCTGGCCACCTTCGGCGGGCTGCGCCGCGCGGCGTCGACGGGGGCGATCGCCATGGACGTGGGCAGCGGTTCGATGCGGCCCTGGGAATTGGACGCCGACTTAGCTTGCTTGCTGAACATACTCACCAGCCTTCAAGTAACGATTGGGGTTCTGGGCTTTACCGTTGACCCAGACTTCATAATGCAGGTGCGGACCGGTCGAGCGGCCGGTCGAGCCCATGGCGCCGATACGCGCGCCCATGGCGACGCGTTGACCAACCCGGGCGCCGATGGTCGCCAGGTGGGCGTAGCGGGTCTTGAAGCCGCCGCCGTGGTCGATCTCGACGGTGTTGCCATAGCCCGAGCGGACGCCCGTAAACGAGACGACGCCCGGCGCGGTGGCCATGATCGGGGTGTAGAAGGCGCCCGGGAAATCCAAGCCCGAATGGAACGCCGGCCGGTGCGTGAACGGGTCGAAGCGGACGCCGTAGCTGGACGACAGGGCCGGATTGTTGGTCGGGCGGTAGAAGGGCAGCTTCTTGGCCGCCGCGCCCAGCGAGCGCATGTCCGACATGTCGTTGGCGGCGTGCTGGATGCGGCTGGCGAAATCCTCGTCGACGTCGAGGACGGCGGCCAGAGCGCGCGGATCCTTGGCCTCGATCAGCGGGCCGCCCAGCGACGCACCGCGGCCGGTGAAGTTGCCGGCGTCCAGGCCCGCCATCCGCATGGCCAGGCGCAAGCGCTCGGCGCGGCTCTTGGCGAAGCTCTCGGCGGCGTCGATCAGGCGTTCCTGATCCATCCGGGTGGCCTGGATGCGCTGGACCGGGCTGGCGGCCAGCAGGCGCGGCTTGGCGACCGTCAGGGCCTGGGCGGCGCCGGGCACGCCCTTGAAATCGGAAACGAGCAGGGCGAGGGCGGCGTGGCGCTTCTCGACCGAGCTGGCCAGATCGTCCAGCGAGCCGTTGGTGGCCGACAGCTGGGCCACGGCGCTATTCAGGCGAGCCTGGCGATCGGCGTTGAGACGCTCGTAATAGGCCTTCTGCTTGATCACCTGCTGGTCGGTCGAGCTGACCGCCAGGGCATTGACCATCATCGAGGCGGTGCAGACGCCCATCCACAGCGCGGTGACGGCGACGGCGGTCGCGCCCAGCAGCTGCTTGTTGGTGGAGAAGACATAGCCCCGCATCTCGCCGCCGGAGCGGATATAGATGTGACGTTCGGGGAACAGGGCCTCGAGAGAATGCCGCAGCCGCTTGAAGCGCTTGATCGCCATCGTCCCAGGAAACCCCCCGTTTCAGGTCTGGGCGATATGCTACGAGAAAGCGGAAACGCGCAAGACTCTTCGCGCCCGAAGTGAGCGCGAGTCGCAAAATGTAACTTTGCGTCTCATTCCTTAGCGTTTCCTAACCCTCGCGACCAAGCGTTTAGGCAGTCGTCGGAGCGTAAAGGCCACAGGTAGAGGCGCGGATACAACACAGCCGCGTCCGAACCGTTCCCGTGAGAGACGAAAATACGTGCCGTGAACTACTTGATGGCCTTGGCGGCGTTCATGAC
>NZ_JBFUJD010000132.1:0-9731 GCF_056401555.1 Caulobacter sp. P4_E5 | reverse complement strand
ACATAGGACGTCGCGCCATTGGCGACCACCAGCCGGGCGTCGACCAGCACCGACAGGGTGTTCTTCGAGAAGATGTCGGTCTGGGAGCCGCTCGGCGCGGGCGGCGGCGACGCCTCCTGGGCCAGGGCGGGCGCGGCGGCCAGGCCGCACAGGGCGGCGGCCAGGGCGGCAGCGCTGGCCCCGGCTCGGCGGGGCGCGGACGTGAATCCGTGGATCATGGGAACGACCTCATAAGGGGTGGCGCGGGGACCGGACCGTTCACCCAGCGGGCGATCGGACCGATCCGGGTTTGCCGCGGCGCGGCGGCGAAGGGGTTCAGGCGGGGGGCGAGATCGGGATGGGCCAGGCGGACGACGCCGCCGACCACGACCAGCAGCACGTCGCCGGCGTCGGCCTCCAGCAGGGGCCGGGCCAGCACGACCAGGTCGGCCGGCGCGCCAGGCTCCAGGCCGCCGGTCGGCAGGCCCAGGCGCCGCGCGGCGGTCGCGCCGACGGCGCTCTCCAGGCGCCCGTCGTCCAGCAGGCCCAGGCCGCGGGCGCGGCGCAGCTCGTCCAGCAGATCCCCCGCCCCGGTCAGCAGCGAGTCGCTGCCCAGCAGCACGTCGCCGGCGTCCAGCATCTGGGCGGGCGCGGTGCGGCCGAACAGGAAGAGGTTCGAGGTCGGGCACCAGACCAGGGCTGCGCCGGACTCGCCGAAGCGCTCGGCCCCAGCGCGATCGACGCCGACGCCGTGGACGGCCAGCAGGGTCTCGGTCAGCAAGCCGCGCGCGTCCAAGGCCCAGACCTCGGCCGCCGCCGCCGCGTCGACGCCTTCGGCCAGGTGCAGCCCGTAGGGTGCGTCGTCGTCGAGGCCGTCCAGCCCCGGCGTCATGCCCAGCGAGTCGGCGTTGGCGACGCGCGGCGTGCGGATCGGAAAGTCCGCTTCGAAGTCGGCTTCCCAGGCGTCGTGGTGGACCACCGTGGTGACGCCGGCCGCCAGGTTCTTCCAGGCCCCCGCCAGCAGGGCGTCGCGCCGCGCGGTCGCGCGCCGGGCGGCGATGTGGTCGGCGTCGCGGGCCTGGATGTCGCGCGCCCAGTCGTAGGCGTTGGCGTAGGGCGGGCGGCCCAGCCGGCCGTAGTGGTTGCGGTGCAGATGGTCGTGGGCGTTGACCAGGCCCGGCCGCGCCTCGGCGTCCGGAAACTCCAGCACCAGGTCGAAGGCCCCTTCGGGCTCGACGAAACGCTCGCCCTCCACGGCGACGACGGCGTTGCGGGCGACGACCAGCAGCCGCATCTCAGGCGCCGCGCTCGAAGGCCAGGGCCAGCACGACGGGCAGGCCCAGGTCTCTCTGATAGAGGTCCAGCTTGCCGGCGTCGGCGTAGAACGGCCGCGCGCCTTCGCCGATCCGGGCCTCGCGCCGCGCCGCCAGGGTCAGGCCCGCCGCGCGGGCGGCGGCCAGGTGGCCCTCGATCCCGTGCTCGTAGTGCTCCACCGCGTGCACCCCCGCCGCGTCGCGGAAGGTGCGGCGATGACCGGCGGCGGCGGCGGCCGGGTGGAAGTCGGTGACGATGATCGTCGCACCGGCGTCGGCGACCCGGGCCAACTCGCCATAGGCCCGGCCGCATTCGGGCAGGTGGCCCAGCACCAGCCGGCACCAGACGACGTCGAAGACGCGGTCGGGCAACGGCAGGTCGCGCACGTCACCGACCAGGGTCCGCAGGCCGGGGCGATGGACGTCCAGGCCGACGCCGGCCGCCAGCATCTCGGGGCTGAGGTCGACGCCGACCGCCAGCGCCGCCCCGGCCTCGACCAGGCGCCGGCCGGTGCCGCAGCCGGCGTCCAGCAACCGCTTGCCGGCCAGCGGCGGGGTCAGGGCCGAGACGAGATCGGTCTCAAGATGCGAGATGGCCGTCTCGGCGGCATAGGTCGGCGCCCAGCGGCGATAGCCCTCGCGAACGTCGAGCACGGGACCCCGCGCCGACGGCAATGGCATTGCATCCAAGGAGCGAGAAAGGGCCACGGCGCCGTCCGAATTGAACCTGCGGATGTGTTCCCGGGCGGCCTCGGGAAGTTCAAAGAGGCGGCCGCTACTGCGGCGCCACGGTCAGGGTTCCGCGCATCATCGTGTGGTAGGTGCAGAAGAACGGGAACACGCCGGCCTTGCGCAGCGGCATCTTCACCGTCTGGCCGGGCGCGACCCGCAGGTCGAAGCTGTGATCGCGCGCCGTCACCGTGTGCGGAACGCTGTCGCGATTGATCCAGGTGACCGTGTCGCCGACCTTCAGGCCGGACGGGATCTTGCCGTAGCTCATGCTGGACATGACGACGGTGGGCTCGGCGGCCTGGGCCATCGCCGCTTGCGCGGTGACCAGGGTCGCGGCCAGGGCCAGCATCGAGGCGAGTGTCTTCACGGGGCGATCCTCCATTCGGGTTGCCGATGAATGCCGCCTGGAGCGCGGAAGGTTTAAGGGCCGCCCGCGAAATCCGGCGCGCGGGTCCTGAACCCCGGCGGGCCGACCCGGCACTGATGCTCGCCGGCCGTCGCCGTCGGCGCCCGCAGCCTGGACCCTGGATGAAACTGCAGCTTGGCCGACCGCGTCGGATCGCGGGCAAGGGGATCGCGCGCAAGACGCCAGCCCGCGTTCCCGACGGCCTGACGCTCTACGCCATCGGCGACGTCCACGGCCGGGCCGACCTTCTGGCCCCGCTGCTGGACGCCCTGCTGGAAGACGCCGCCGGCGCGGAGCGGGCGGTGATCGTCGGCCTGGGCGACTATGTGGACCGGGGACCGGACTCGCGCGGCGTCGTCGACCTGATGCTGGGCCTGGCGACCGAGCCGGCCATCGAGCTGCGCTGCCTGCGCGGCAATCACGACCAGGCCCTCGTCGACTTCCTGGCGGACGCCGAGCTGGGGCCGTCATGGGCCAGGCACGGCGGCCGCGAAACCCTGGCCTCGTACGGAACGCCGGCCCCGGACGACGCGACCGACATGCGGGCCTGGCGCGACACGCGCGAGGCCTTCGCCGCCGCCCTGCCCGCCGCGCATAAAGCCTTCTTCCCCGACCTGGCGCTGTCCTACGCCTGCGGCGACTACCTGTTCGTCCACGCCGGCGTCCGCCCCGGCGTCGCGCTGGCGGCCCAGGCCGCGCGCGACCTGCTGTGGATCCGCGACCCGTTCCTGACCTGCGTCCGCCCGCTGGAGAAGCTGGTCGTGCATGGCCACACCCCCTCGGCCCGCGTGCACGCCGACCACCGCCGCATCGGCCTGGACACCGAGGCCCATGCCTCCGGCGTGCTCAGCGCCTGCCGGCTGGAGGGGATCGAGCGACGGGTCATCCAGGCGGTCGCCGGCCCCGGCGGCGTCGAAATCCGCCGGGACACGGCGTGAACCGGCTATTGTCGATTGTCCGCTAAACCTTTCGCCGTCCCACGGGCACTCACGATCGGAAGCGAGATGAGACCGTGAACGTCAGGAGCATCGGAATAGGCCCGCGCGAGACCTCCAGGGCAGCGCCCTCCATCAGCGACGCCGAGCTCGTCGCGCGGATCCGCGCGAAAGACGTCACCGCGTTCGAGGCGCTCTACCGCATCTATCACCCCCGGCTGACGCGGTTCCTGATCAACCTGATCCACCGCCCGACCCTGGTCGAGGAGGTGCTGAACGACACGCTGATGGTGGTCTGGGAGAAGGCCGACACCTTCAACGGGACCAGCAAGCTGTCGACCTGGATGTTCGGCATCGCCTATCGCAAGGCGATGAAGGCGCTGCGCAAGCAGGACGAGCCGATCGACGACCCGGCCGCCGAGCAGCGTCCCAGCCTGGACCCGACGCCGGAGGACGACCTGGGGCGAAGCCGCGCCCAGGTCCTGTTGCAACAAGCGATCGAGGTGCTGTCGCCGGAACATCGGGCGGTCGTCGAGTTCACCTATTTCCATGAAATGGGCTATCGAGAGATCGCCGAAATCATGAAGTGCCCGGTGGACACCGTGAAGACCCGCATGTTCCACGCCCGACGCTATCTCAGACGCCAGCTGGCGGGCGAACTGCCGGACTGGCTGTAGGATTTCCCATGACCCAGATCTTCAACCTTCAGGACGCCCGGCACCAGCAGGCCCAAGGCCTGCTGCCCTGGTACGTCAACGGGACCCTCGACCCCGCCGAAGCGAGCGCGGTCGAAAAGCACCTGACCGAATGCGACGAATGCCGCGCCGACGTCGAGCACGAGCGCGCCCTGAGCCGTGAAGTCGCCCATCTGCCCCTGGACGTCGAGCACGGGTGGGAGCGGATGCGCGCCCAGCTGGAAGGCGGCGGCCGCGCGGACCGCGGCCCGGCGGCCCCGAGCCTGCTGCGTCGCCGCGTTCCGCTCGGCTGGGTTCTCGCGGCCCAGGCCGCCTGCCTGGCCGTGGTGGTCGGCGGCGCCCTGCTGATCCCCTCGCCGGTGCGCACCTATCGCGCGCTGGGAGCCTCCACGCCGCCGGTCAACGGCAACCTGGTGGTGATCTTCAAGCCGGAGATCTCCGAGGCGGCCCTGCGCGGCGCCCTGCGCGGCGTCGGCGCCCGGGTGGTCGACGGCCCCACCACCGCCGACGCCTATGTGCTGCATGTGGACGCCGCTCGCCGGCCCGAAGCCTTGGCCCATCTGCGCGCCAACGGCGACGTGACCCTGGCCGAGCCGATCGACGGAGACCCCAAGCCGTGAGGCCGCGACGCTCCGCAGCCGGCTGGGGCGCGCTGGTCGGCGCGTGCCTGCTCGCCGTCGCGAGCGTGACCCCCACCCTTGCTCAGACCCCTGCCCGCGCCCAGACTCCCGTGCACGCGGAGACCCTGCCACCGGCCGTCACCGCGAACGCCACGCCGCGCGACGTGCTGGTCATGCTGCGCCTGACCCCGGAACACTACCGGCCCGGCGCCGCCTATGGCGGAAGCTACGGCGACCGTTTCTCGCGCGGGGCCCGCAAGCGCCTGGCCGAGTCGATCGCCCGGCGGTACGGCCTGGCCCTGGTCGGCGACGGCTGGCCCATGCCGCTGGTCGGGCTGGACTGCTACGTGATGCGCGCGCCCCAGGGGCAGGCGGCCGAGATCGCGGCCGCCCAGGTCTCGCACGACCCCCGCGTGGCCTGGTCCGAGCCGCTGCAGATCTATCGCACCCAGGGCAGCTACGACCGCGAGAACGACCCGCTGTTCGCGGCGCAACCGGCCGCCGCGGCCTGGCGGCTGGCCGACCTGCACAAGGTCGCCACCGGCAAGGGCGTCAAGGTCGCGGTCGTCGACAGCAAGATCCAGGTCAACCATCCCGACCTGGCGGGCCAGTTCGTCGCCGACCAGGACTTCGTGGCCGGCCGCCCGGCCGCGCCCGAACGGCACGGCACCGGCGTCGCCGGGGTGATCGCGGCCAAGTCCGGCAACGGCCTGGGCATCTCGGGCGTCGCGCCGGGCGCCCGGCTGATGGCCCTGCGCGCCTGCTGGCAGGTCGACATCGGCTCGGCGTCCTCGCCCACCCTGTGCGACAGCCTCAGCCTGGCCAAGGCGCTGCACTTCGCGATCGACCATCGCGCCGAGGTGATCAATCTCAGCCTGACCGGCCCGCAGGATCGTCTGCTCACCGCCTTGATCGCCGTGGCCGCCACCCGCCGGATCTCGGTGGTGGCCGCGTTCGATCCCAGCCTGCCCAAGGGCGGGTTTCCGGCCTCGCAGCCCGGCGTGATCGGGGTGGCGGCGGAATCCTTGGCGACGGTTCCGCCCGGCGTGTACAGTGCGCCCGATCGCGACGTACCGACCACCCAGCCGGGGGATAAATGGAATCTGGTCAACGGCAGTTCGTATGCGGCGGCGCACGTCAGCGGTTTGATCGCGCTTGTTCGTGAAGGCCGTGCGTCCAGTTTCCCGACCCTGCTCGTCGCCTCCCGCCCGCAAGGCGGCRTCGTCGACGCCTACGCCACGGTGCTCAGGGGAATCGGCGGCTGCACGGGCGCCTGCGCCCTGGCCGCGCGCGCGGCGCAGGCCAGCACCCGCTAAGGCCCTTCTGGCCGCCCTGTTGGCTAGCCTTTTGGCCGCCACCCCCGCCCTCGCCCAGGTCTCGGGCGGCGTCGCCGTCCAGAGCGACTATCGCCTGCGCGGCTATTCCATCAGCGACGGTCGCGCCGTCGGCGTGCTGGACCTCTCCTACGACCACGCCTCCGGCCTCTACGCCAACGGTTCGGTGATCGGCGGCAAGGGCCGCGACGACGATCTGGACGTCGTGGGCCTGATCGGCAATGTCGGCTATGCGCGCCGGCTGAACGACCGCCTCACCCTCGACACCGGCGTCGTCCAGACCAGCCGCATGCAGCACTACAGCCCCAGGACCACCGGCCGGTACACCGAAGGCTATGTCGGCCTGAGCGCCGGCGACGTCTCGGCGCGGATCAGCTATTCGCCCAACTATCTGCGCCACGGCGTCAAGACCGTGTACGGCGAGATCAACGCCGGCGTCGACACCGTCGCCAAGCTGCGCCTCGACGGCCATCTGGGCTATCTGACCTGCGTGGACGCGCCGGCGGGTCAGCGCTGCACCGACCGGATCGTCTGGCGTGTCGGGGCCTCGCGGCGGTTCGACCGCCTGGAGCTGCAGGCCGCCCTCACCGGGGCCGAGGCGCCCGGCGGGCGAGACCTTCGCCTGGACGGCAATCCCGCCCTGACCTTCGGCGCCAGCTGGACGTTCTAGGCCCTCAACCCGCCATGGCCGCCGGTTCGCGCTTGCGCAGCCGCAGATCCGGGAAGGTCAGCAGGTGGTCGCAGAGGGCCAAGCTTTCGGCGCGGTGCGAGACCATCAGGATCGTCGTCGCCGGCCGCAGCCGGTCCAGCCGCGCCAGGATCGCCCGCTCGGTGGCCACGTCCAGGGCGTTGGTCGCCTCGTCCAGGATCAGCAGGCCCGGCCGGCGCAGCACCGCGCGCGCCAGGGCCAGGCGTTGCCGCTCGCCGGCCGAGACCCGCGCGCCGCGATCGCCGACGGCGCCGTCCAGGCCCAGCCGCGCCAGCAGGTCGCCGGCCTGGGCCAGCGCCAGCGCCTCGACCATCTCGGCCTCGGTCGCCTCGGGACAGCCCCAGGCCAGGTTGCGACGCACCGAGCCGTCGAACAGGAACGCCTCCTGCGCCACATAGGCCAGGCGCTCGCGCCGGCCGTCGCCGACCGCCAGCCATCCGGTCTCGGGGACCAGCAGGCCGGCCACCAGGTCGAGGAAGGTGGTCTTGCCCACGCCCGACGGCCCCACCAATCCGACGAACGCGCCGGCGGGGATGACCAGGCTCTTGGCCTCCAGCAGCGGCGCGGTCGCGCCTGGAGGACGATAGGTCACGCGGTGCAGCGCCACGGCCTCGCCGACCGCGCACGGCGGCGAAGGCGTTGGATCGTCGACGGCGGCGTCGCTCAGCGACCGCTCCAGCGCTCGGACGACGGCGTAGGCGGGCAGGCTATGGAGCACCTGCTGGACGCCCTGCTGGGCCAGCTGGGCCGGGCCGCTCATCCGCGCCAGCACCAGCAGCAGGGCTAGCAGCACCGGAGCCGGCAGGTGCAGCCAGGCCACGCCCGCCACCAGCACCGCCGCCCCGATCGCCGCGGCCAGCCCGGTCGCGACGCCGCGCAGCGCGGTCTGCTGGCCGGCGAAGTCCAGCCGGTCGCGGATCGCGGCGCCGGACGCGCGGCGATACTCGGCCACGAAGGTCTCCTGCAGCCGCTCGGCCCGGGCCAGCTTCAGCCCGCCCAGGAACGCCGAGGCCCCCTCGGCCATGCCGAAATGGGCGTCGGTGATCGCGCGGCCCAGGATCCGGGCGCGCGCCAGGAACGGGCGGCTGGCCAGGGCGGCCAGGCCGGCGAAACCGAACGCCACCGCCCCGCCCAGCGGCGTCAGGCTCAAGGCCAGCCCGCCCAGGCCGACCAGCATGGCCAGGGCGGTCACCGCCAGCAGGGCCGAGTGGGCGGCGATGCCGATCTGGTGGATCTCGACGCTGAGCGCCTGGGTCATCCGCGCCTGGCTGACGCCGACGACATCGCGCCAGCGGGCGCTGGCGATCCGCCGGACCAGCCTCATCCGGATCGACTCGACGAAGGCCATCTGCAGGGCGTTCAGCCGCCGGTCCCGCCAGGACAGCACCAGGCCCCGGACCGCCATCAGCGCCGCGAAGGCCGCGAGCAGGATCAGCAGGCGCTGGGTCTGGTCGAAGCGTCCCAGCACCGGGGCCAGCCGCGACATCAGCGGTCCGCCCAAGTCGCGGCCGGGTGTCAGGACCAGGCCCAGCAGCGGAACCAGCAGCAGCAGGCCGATGCCCTCGAACACCGCCCCCAGCGCCACCAGCGCCGCGGCGGCGGCGGCCCGCCAGCGCGCGAAGGCCAGGAAGGCGCGAACGAAGGCGACCAGCCCGGCGTCCGCATCCTCGCGCGGCCCCGGCGCGGCGCTCATCCCGCGCCCTGCTTGACGACCAGCACCTGGCCCCAGGGCAGGCCGATCACCGTGTCGGGCCGGGCGGCGAAATAGTCGGCGAACTCCGCGCGCACGCCCGGGTCGTCATGGTCGTCGCCCAGCAGCATGCCGCCCGGCGTCAGGCGCGGGTGGAAGAACTCCAGCCCGGCGCGGGTGCCCGTGGGCAGGTCAAGGTCGAGATGGACGAACGAGAAGCCCAGCGCCTCCAGCCCTAGGGCGGAGCGGGGAAAGAGGCCGGGGTGCAGCTGCACGCCCGGATAGTCGGCCAGCAGCCGTTCGACCTCGAGCCGCTGACCGTGGACCGCGCCGAAATGAGCGCGCACCGCTTCGGCGTCCGTGTCGGCCGGGCGGTCGTCCTGCAAGGTCTCGAACACGTCGAACAGGTGCAGCGGCGTTCGCCCCTTGGCCTCGCAGATCAGCCGCGCGCTGCCGCCCATCAGCACCCCGGCCTCGGCCATCACGCCCGGCAGGCGGCGGGCGGCCGCGACGCAGATCTGGATCTGCAGCGCGGCCGCGTCGTTCATCAGCAGCGCCGTCCGCCGCCGGGTCTCACCGATCGCCTCCAAGGCAGGGCGCCATTCGGCCGCCAGCGGGGTCTGGATCGAGCCGCGCGCCGCCAGCAGGCGCCGCAGCAGCGCGCCCGGCGACAGGCGCTGGCCCAGGCCGGGCGAGCTGAGGCTCAAGGCCGCGCCTCCCCGGTCGAAGGCCGTTCGCGGGCGGCGGCGATCAGCTCCACGCACGCCACGGCGAACAGGGCCCCCAGCAGCGGCGTGCGCAGCGGATAGTCGACCAGGCTGGAGATCATCAGGATCAGGGTCACCGTGGCGGCGGCCAGGGCCATCGCCCGGCGGCGGCCTCCACGATCCGGCGTGACGGCCCGGTCGCGGCGCGTGGTTCGCCAGACGGCGCGCCCCCACCATCCAGCGAACCCCGCCAGCAGGGCCAGGGCCGGAACTCCGCCCTCGATGGCCAGTTGCAGCGGCTCGTTGTGCGCCTGGTTCATGTAGATGGTCGAGAGCAAGGCGTGGGGCTCGAACTGGCGATAGACCCCGTCGAAGGTTCCAAAGCCCGCGCCCAGGGGCATGAAGGCCTTGGCCGTGGTCAGCAGCGGCTCCAGCATGGCCAGACGGGTCTCGCCGGCGATGTCGGCGGGGGCCAGCCGGCCGACGGCGCCGCCCCTGGCGATGGTCAGGGCCAGTCCGGCGACGACGAGCGCCAGCCCGCCGACCGCGATCAGCCGCGCGGCGCGGCGCGCGGGCCACAGGCGCTGGCCCGTGGCGCGCCAGGCCAGGGC
>NZ_JBFUJD010000131.1:0-9939 GCF_056401555.1 Caulobacter sp. P4_E5 | reverse complement strand
TACTATCCTCCTCAGCTGCCTCCACCTTACGCCCCTCAAGCAGTATCGATCCACTCAGTATTTCAAACAAATTTGGCAAACCATCCTCAGTGTTGGGATATGTTCCTTTTCTGTAAGCACTTATTTCTTTGAAGAAATCCCCCTCCTTGAAGAACATAAAATTTCTTACAAATTTAAACTCTATCAAAATAGATCCAGATTCGATCCCACTCAATATCAATCTCAGAAACTCTCCATTAAATGAGATTGATTCAAAGTATAAATTATCACCATACGCGCCCATTCATCCCCCCTTTTTAACCCCGTACCTAAACTTATCAGTATCTCTATCTTTGCCGCGCCCCCTCGTAACGTCCACGGTCGGCCTTCCATCATCACTGTTTGGGCGAACTGTAATATTCGCCCCATCTGAGGTTTTACCGGTCCGAATACCATCACCTCGATCTTGTACAGTTTCCGGATCTACACTGTTGTCGAAGTCGTCATTCGCATCTTTGATACCTCCCGGCTTTCCGTACACTTGATCTTTAACGCCGGTCTTTCCCGGCCGCTCCACCTTCGCGCCATCCTGAACGGGCAGGCCGCTGGAAGGACGCTCAGCCTCATTCTTATGAAAATGGTCCCAAACCTTGCCACACAAAGCAGCACATAGAACGCCACCCACCTCAATAGTGGCACCGAGACCGGCTCCAACCGCCGCACCTGGCGCGCAACCGATTTCAACCGTTATTGCGCACCCAGCACCAGCCATCGCTGGAACAAGCGGGCCCAAGCCGCTTGAGTCTGTTTTATTGAGCGGGTCATTCCCTACATAGGCATACCAGTTAAGCCCGTCGTCATACCCGATCGGGTCCGTCTGCAGGAACCGCCCGTTACGCGCGTCATAAACCCGCGCCTTGTAGTAATAGAGCTCCACCTCCGGCAGGGCGATCTGGCCGGTGTAGCGGAAGCGTGAGCCGGCCCAGGACTGGGCCTCGCCGTACGGCCCGTAGGCATAGGTCGAGAGGCTCTTGTCGCTCAGCGAATAGCCTACCACCGAGCCCTGGCGATCGGCGTGCAGCCATTGCGGGTTGGTGTCGTTGGCCCCTTCGAACCAGACCAGCGGATTGTCGGTCCCCACGCCATGCACATAGCGGCGCAGGCGATTGCCCGACCCGTTGTATTCCCCCACTAGGCGGTCGCCGTCGTAGAGGAAGCGCGTCACCACGCCGCCGGCCGTCGTGGTCAGCAGTCGCCCCGTCGGATCGTAGGCCAGGGTCTGGGTCGTGGTCTGACCCTGGGCGTCGGTCTTGGCCACCTGGACCAGGCGGTTTTCGGCGTCGTAGGCGAACTTGCGCGTGGCGTTGGAGGTCACGTCGACATCGACGAGCAGGTTGCCGTTGCAGTCGTAGCCGGCCCCGGCCGCCCCGCAGACGCCGTTGGCCAGGCTCGCCACGGCGGTGTTCTGGTTGAGGCCGTTATAGAGCAGTGAGGTCGTGGTGCTGGGCTGCCCCGTCCAGATCAGGTTCGGGTTGCTCTGTTCCTGGGTGACGACCTGACCGGCCGGGTTGTAGCCGAAGGCCTGCCAGATCTTGGCCCCGCCGCCGAACCCGTCGTGGTGGATATAGTCCAGCAGGCCGTTGGCCGGATCGAAGTGGTAGGCGCTCGCGACGCCATTGTTCGGCGTGGCGGTCTTGGGCCGACCCAGCTCGTCATAGGTGAAGCTTTCGAGAAGCCCGGCCGAACCAGCGACCGTCTCGAGGCTTCCGTCGGACTTGTAGCCGTAGGCGGCATAAACGCCTGTGTCGTCCCCCGGGTCCGCGCCCCAGATCACGCGCGTCCGGTTGCCGGCCGCGTCGTAGCGCGAGCTGACCAGCAGGGTCCCGCCCGGCCCGGCCGTCGCCTCGCTCGTCCGGCGGCCGGCCTTGTCGTAGGTCGAGGCGACGCTCGAACCCGACCAGCTGATCGAGGTGGCGCGGCCGAGGAGATCGTAGACGGTCGTCACGTCCCCGGCCGAACCCGGAGCGTCCTTGAAGACCTGGCGATTGAGCTTGTCGTAGGTGAAGACGAAGGTCTGGCCGTTGCGCTTGGTCAGCTGGGTGCGATTGCCGTTGGCGTCGTAGTCGTAGAGCTCCCTGTCCGTGCCGCTCGAATTCGGCGATCCCAGCGTCGTGGCCGGAAACTGAAGCTCCCGCAGACGGTCGAAGCGGTCATAGACATAGGTCGAGGTGTTGTCGTTGGCGTCGCGCCGATAGGCCACCTTGCCGTTGGCGGTGTAGCCGGTCTCTTCCTCGAACGGCTGGACCAGACCGCCGCCGCGACCACGCTCGACGGAGGTCAGCTGGCCCGCCGCGTCGTAATGGTTCTTGCTGATACGGTCGGGTCCGGCGGCGTTGTCGACGCCCGCCACCAGCGAGCAGGGGTCGGCCTGCGACGTCACGCCGGCCGGCGCCATGCGCACGGCGGTGCAGTCGAGCTGGTCGTTCTTGTCGTACGAGTACTGCGTCAGGCCAAGGGCGCTCTTCTCCCAGACCAGATTGCCGACCGCGTCGTAGTCGTAAGCGACCATCAGCTCGGCCTGGGCGACGAAGTCCGAACCATCGATGGTGTTGCCGAAGCCGATCCACTTGGTCTTCAGCTGGCTGTCGGGATTGTACTCGTACTTCTCCATGCGCCGCGGCCGGCCCGTGCCCGCGCCGTCCGGGTCGGGGCCGATCTTCATCGTCACCCGGCGCATGGCGTCGTATTTGAAGTAGGTCGTCAGGTCGGTCGGCGTAGCCGTGTCGGCCCATGCGCCTTGCGCGATCACCAATACGCACAGCGCCGCCAGCACGCTGGCCCAGCGTCCAACCCAAACCATGCCCAAAGCGCCCCCAACAACCTTGGGGCGCACAATCCAAGATCGCGTAAAGCTTGGCAATAGCCGGTCAGGTGTCTCTTCGTATTTTAAAGGCCTCGCCCCTTGGCCGCGTCGGAAATCCAACACGTGCTGGCCGCTGAACCGTCCCCGTCGCGAATAACGGGACCGGCGTCGCCCGCGGAGAGCGCGAAGCGCCCTATGAGGCCCGGATCTTCACCACCTTGGACGGCCCCACCTGGCGGAGGTCCTCGACCAGGTCGAACAGGTGGGCGCGGACGGCCGCTTCGTCGCCGTCCTCGGCCAGGGCGTCGAGGGCCTCCAGGCGTGCGTCCTCGATGGCCGGGGCCGGCGAGAGGCGCAGGGCCTCCATGATGCCGGGGGCCTTGGGCCGGGCGACCTCGTTCACGTCGACCAGGGTCTCGGTCAGCTTCTCGCCAGGACGCAGGCCGGTGATCTGGATCTCGATGTCGCGGCCGGGAACCAGGCCCTGCAGCTCGATCATCCGCTTGGCCAGGTCGATGATCTTGACCGGCTCGCCCATCTCCAGGGTCAGGACCCCGGCCTCGGGTTCGGAGGCGATCATCGACAGGGCCACGGCCCGCAGCACCAGCTGCACGGCCTCGGGGATGGTCATGAAGTAGCGCTCGACCTCGGCGTCGGTCAGGGTGAGCGGGCCGCCGCGGGCGATCTGGCTCTGGAAGATCGGCACCACCGAACCGGCCGAGCCCAGCACGTTGCCGAACCGGACGATGCTGACGCGCATGTCGCCGCCGCCGCCGTACTGGCGGGCCACGGCCTCGGCCACGCGCTTGGCCGCGCCCATCACGCTGGTCGGGGCCACGGCCTTGTCGGTGGAGATCAAGGCCAGGTGCGCCGCGCCGCAGGCCTTGGCGGCGGCGGCGACGTTGCGGGTGCCCAGCACGTTGGTGCGCACGCCCTCGCACGGATGGTTCTCGACCAGGGTGACGTGCTTCAGCGCCGCGGCGTGGAAGATGATGTCGGGCTTCTGCTCGGCGAAGACGCGGCGGACCCGGGCGGCGTCGCGGACGTCGCACAGGATCTCGCGGCGATGCAGGGCCGGGTGGCTCTCGGCGATTTCGCGGTCGATGTGGAACAG
Organism: Caulobacter sp. P4_E5; assembly: GCF_056401555.1. Taxonomy (NCBI): domain Bacteria; kingdom Pseudomonadati; phylum Pseudomonadota; class Alphaproteobacteria; order Caulobacterales; family Caulobacteraceae; genus Caulobacter; species Caulobacter sp. P4_E5. Next base: position 5,983 of record NZ_JBFUJD010000131.1, on the reverse strand, counting down.
GTTGTATTCCGAGGCGTCGACCATGGTCAGGTGGACGCAGCCGCTGGCGGCGATCTGGCGGCACAGCTCCGAGCCGATGCTGCCGCCGGCCCCGGTGACCAGCACGCGGCGGCCCGAGACCAAGGCGCGGACCGGCTCGGGATCCAGGCGCACCGGCGGACGGCTCAGCAGTTCTTCCAGGCTGATCTCGCGCAGGACCGGTCCGGGCGGGGCGCCGGCGCCCATCTCGACCACGCCGTGGCGGCGCAGCAGGCGCACGCCCTCGGTCTTCAGCCGGCCCAGGCGCTCGGCCCCGAAGGTGCTCATGGCGCTGTCGGTCAGGAACAGGATGGCCGACGGCGATAGGCCGCTGTCACGAAGCCGGGCCAGCACCCGGTCGAAGTCGGCGATGGCGCCCAGCACGCAGACGCCGCGCAGCTCGTCGCCGGTCTCGCGGTCCATCGGCGAGACGACGCCGATCGGGGCGTAGCGTTCGCCCAGCCCCGCCGGCGCCCGCAGGAAGGCCTCGGCCTCGGACGCCGAGCCGACGATCAGCAGGCGCGGCAGGGCCGGGTGCATCGAGGCCGGACCCAGGCGCAGCACCGAGTCGAGCAGCTGGCGCTCGTGCAGGCTGCGGCGGATCACCCGCAGGGCCGACAGGAAGGTGCCCTGGATCAGGGCGGCGCCGGCCACGGTGCGCAGGCCGCCGTCGATGCCGGGATGCAACAGCCGGGTCAGGACCATGAAGGTCGCCGCCGTCAGCACCGCCGAGCGGAACAGGCGCAGGTGGTCGCTGGCCGACACGAAGCGCCAGGGCGCGCGCTCGACGCGGAACAGCAGCTCGACGATCAGCGAACCCAGCGCGTAGAGACTCGCCTGCAGCAGCGTGTCCCGCGTGAACGGCATGTCGATGACGAGGTAGCGGCCGACCAGCAGGGCCAGGAAGGCCAGCAGGACGTGGGTCGCGATCTTGCCTGCATGCCCCATGAAACGAACCTCTTGAGCCTGAAGGCCGGGGCGCGCCCCGGGGGAGAGTCGGTCCCGGAGTAGCACGCCAATTCGCCGCCGTCGCGGTTTCAGCCTCGGCGGAGGGGCAGAACTTCCACGACATCGTTCGCCGAAACGGCCGGCGCCCCGGCTCGGCGCCGGAGCAGAGCGTCGGCCCGCGCGAACACGCCGACCAGCGAGGAATCCTGGTCGGGGAAGGCCTTGGCGACCGTTCGGCCCTCGGCGTCGACCGACAGGGCCGCCCGCATCCAGTGCTCGCGCGGGCCGGTGGCGGGCAGAGGTCCAGCCAGCCGGGCGGCGACCAGGTGGAGCTCGGCGTCGGCGCTGGGCAGGGCCGCCAGCAGCGGGCGCAGGAACAGCTCGGCGCAGACCATGGCCGAGGCCGGATTGCCGGGCAGGCCCAGCACGCGCCTGCCGTCCGCGAGCCGTCCGAACCAGGTCGGCTTGCCGGGGCGCACCGCGACGGTTTCGACGGCGAGCTCCAGGCCCAGGGTCCGCAAGGCCGGCTTGACCAGGTCGTGGTCGCCGACCGAGGCGCCGCCGATGGTGACGATCAGGTCGGCCTCGACGGGATCCACCGCGGCCGCGATCGCCTCAGCGTCGTCGGCCGCGGCGGTCAGGCGGACGGCCTCGCCGCCCCAGGCCTGGATCAGCGCGACGAGGCTGAACGAGCCGCTCTCGAAGATCTGGTCGGGACGCGGCGTTCCGCCGGGCGCGACCAGCTCGTCGCCGGTAGCCAGGATCGCCACGCGCGGCCGGCGGGCGACCGGGACCTTCGCCAGGCCGGCCGAGGCGACCAGGCCCAGCCGCCAGGGATCGATGACCAGGCCGGGCGCCAGCAGCGCATCCCCGGCTTTGAAGTCGCCGCCGGCGGGCCGGATGTTGGACTTGGGATTCTCGCCGGCCTCGAAGCGGACCGTGTCGCCGTCGCGGACGGCCTCTTCCTGGATGATCACCAGGTCGGCGCCGGCCGGGACCGGGGCGCCGGTGAAGATGCGGACGGCCTCGCCGGGCTGGACCGCGCGGGCGAAGGCCTTGCCCGCCGCGCTCTCGCCGGCGACCGCGAAAGCCTTGCCCGGGGCATAGTCGGCGCGGCGGATCGCCCAGCCGTCCATGGCCGAGGCGTCGAACGGCGGCTGATGGCGCGAGGCGACGATAGGTTCGGCGAGAACCCGGCCGATGCTGTCGGCGAGGGAGACGTGTTCGACGCCCAGGCGAACAGCGCCGTCCAGCATCCGGGCGCGGGCGTCCTCGACGGTGAGGTTCTTGAGGTGGCGCAGGGCGGGGGCGGTCATGGGTTTGTATCCGCTACTCGGCCGAGCGTTTGGAGATCGTAAGTATCAGGGGATCCCAAAACTTGTCATCCCGGCCGCAGCGAAGCGGAGAGCCGGGATCCAGGGGCCACCGCGTTGCGCTTGGCCCCTGGGTCCCGGACAGCCTCTGCGAGGCTTCCGGGATGACAAGAAATATTGGTCTTTACGGTAGGCGATCAGCCCACGAACGCCCGCTCGATCACGAAGTCGCCCGGGTCGGCGTTGGAGCCTTCCTTCAGGCCTTGGGCCTCGAGCAGGGCGGCGGTGTCCTTGATCATGGCCATCGAGCCGCACAGCATGGCGCGGTCGTGCTCGGGGTCGAACTTCACCTGGTCCAGGCCGAGGTCGCGGAAGATCTGGCCGGAGGTGATCAGGTCGGTGAAGCGGCCCTGGCGCTCGAACGGCTCGCGGGTCACGGTCGGATAGTAGGTCAGCTGGGCCTTGGCCTCGTCGCCGACCAGCGGGTCGTCGTGGATCTCGGCGGTGAACAGGTCGCGATAGGCCAGTTCCTGCACCTCGCGCACGCCGTGGGCGACGATCACGCGTTCGAAGCGGGCGTAGGCGTCGGGGTCGCGGGCCACCGACAGCCAGGGCGCCAGGCCCGTGCCGGTGCCGAACAGGAACAGGCGCTTGCCCGGGCGCACGGCGTCCAAAACCAGGGTGCCGGTCGGCTTCTTGCCCAGCAGGACCTCGTCGCCCTCCTGGATCAGTTGCAGGCGCGAGGTCAGCGGGCCGTCGGGGACCTTGATCGAGAAGAATTCCAGCTCCTCGGCGAAGTGCGGCGAGGCCACCGAATAGGCGCGCAGGATCGGCTTCTTCTCGCCCAGTTCCTCGCGCGGCGGCAGGCCGATCATCACGAACTCGCCCGAGCGGAAGCGCAAGCTGGCCGGACGGGTGATCGCGAAGCTGAACAGGCGGTCGGTCCAGTGCTTGACCCACAGCACCTTCTCGACGTGGTGCGGGGCTTCCTTCACGGGGGGCGTGGGAACGGTCGCGGTGGCCGTCATCTGAACTCTTGTGTCCTGTGCGCGCGCTCGGCGCGGAAGAAGCGCCAGCCCTCGTTGAAACTCAAGGGGGGCGGCGCGGATGAAGCCGCCCTGGCCCTTTGGCGGCGCCTGTCTCATGTGAGCATGGCCGTCTTGATGTCAACGCGGGTTGTCTAAAGCGGACTTCGGAAAATCTGGGTCCCTCCACCGACGCGGCGGCGTTGTGTCGGGAAGCCGTAGGATCACACGAGTATTCGATCGAAACAGAAAGCGTCGTCTCGGTCCGCGAACAGTCGTTCAGATGAGAAAGAGTGTCAGCTGAGGTCGGCATGAGATTGCGCGGTTCGCGCCAGAGTTCTGAAACCATGGGCGTCTGTCGTCCGGTTAAGGACAATCTTTTTCCCAAACCGCGAAACCGCCGCACCGCTTTTTCGAAAACGTCAAAAATGTGATTGCCGGGTCTTCAAACGAGGCGCAGACTTCGTTTTGCTTCGTTCGCGGAGCCAACGATACGGAGGAACGTATGCGGGTATGGTTCGTAGGGGCCGCCGCGGCGGCCGGTCTGTTAGCGCTTGGGTTGGCTGGTTGCAGCGACGGCGGCGCGAAGACGAAAGTCGCGCAAGCTCAGCAAGTTATGGTCGAAGGGACGCCGGTCACGGCGTCGGGCTGCGTGCGGCCCGTCGAAAGCACCAACTGCCTCGTCGTGAAAGGGCGTGGCGGCGGGTATTACGACATCAGCAGCGCCAGCCCAGCGCCTGATCTCAGCAAGGGCGTGGCGGTGTCGCTGCGCGGCACGGACAGTGGCAAGAACACTCAGTGCGGGCGTGAGCTGACGAACATCAAGTTCAGCTACCTGGGCATTCAGTGCGGCGCGAGCATCCCGTCCAGCGCGTCGACCGAGACCGACAAGGCCGCCAAGGCCAAGACGGCGAAGGCAGGCTGATCCAGCCGGCTAGCCAGGGCGTGACAGCCGAAAGTGGATGCCGGTTTCGGCGCCCGTCACGCTCTAGACGTTAAGGCTAGCCCTCGCCGGAGCCCGGATCAGTCCGGGTCTTCGGCGAACGGGCGCTGTCGGCCGCGTTCTGCGGCTCGGTGGCCGGCCGAGGAGGCTGTCCCTCCCGAGGCGCGGGCCGCTGGTTCTCGTGCTCGACCTCCCGATTCGACGGGCGGTCGGACGAAGAAGGCTGTGAGGGTTGGCTGGAGATCGTGGGCATGGAAGGGTAACGCCCGATCCAGGCCTTTGATCCTGCGCGGATCCGCGCGAGATCGGCCCGCGAACCCCGCCCACGAACCCCGCCCGCTGGCCCAAAACGCCGCGAACCCGCCAAACCTCAGCGCGCCGCTTGCCCGTCGGGTGCGACCCTGCTAAATGGCGCGGCTCTGGCGACTGGACGTGGCGCGTCGAGGCTGCAAAGCCCTCTGGCGCGCTGTCTGTCTCCGGGTGTCCGTCAGCCCGAAAGGGCGGTCGGTCTGCAGGAGTGTAGCTCAGCTGGTAGAGCGTCGGTCTCCAAAACCGAAAGTCGTGGGTTCGAGTCCCCCCACTCCTGCCACTATATGTTTGCGACGGGTCGGCTTCCGGCCTCGTCACATTTGCCCCGGGTCGCTCGCGATCCGAGGTCTTTAGGAAAGTCGTGAGCCTCTAAAGCATGGCCAGGAAACCGGGATCCAGCCCGTCCGCGATCAAGTCCCGCGCCGCCAAGACGGCCGCGGCGATGGCGCCTGCCGGCGCCGCCGCGACGAGCGCCGCCCCCGCCGCCCCGAAGAAGCGCACCAGCCCGGTGCAGTTCTTCCGCGAGGTCCGCGCCGAGACCCGCAAGATCACCTGGACCACCCGCAAGGAGACCTGGATCACCTCGGTGATGGTCTTCATCATGGTGGTGATGGCGTCGCTGTTCTTCCTCGCCGTCGACGGCGGGCTTGGCTTCGCCGTGAACCAGCTTCTGAAGCTGGCCACCTCGGGATAAGATAGAGCGATGAGCACCGAAACCGCCTCGAACCCGAACCACAAGTGGTACATCGTCCACGCCTACTCGAATTTCGAGAAGAAGGTGGCCGAGAGCATCCGCGAGCAGGCCAAGAACCAGGGCCTGGAGGAGAACTTCTCCGAGATCCTGGTGCCGACCGAAGAGGTCGTCGAGATCCGCCGCGGCCGTAAGGTCAATGCCGAGCGCAAGTTCTTCCCGGGCTACGTCCTGGTGAAGATGAACCTCTCGGACGAGGCCTATCACCTGATCAAGAACACCCCGAAGGTGACGGGCTTCCTGGGCAGCGGCTCCAAGCCGATGCCGGTCTCCGAAAAGGAAGTCCAGCGCATCGTCGGCGCCATCGAGGAAGGCGTCGCCGCCCCGAAGGCCGTGGTGCTGTACGAAGTGGGCGAGAACGTCCGCGTCACCGACGGCCCGTTCGCCAGCTTCAACGGCTCGGTCGAATATGTCGACGAGGAGAAGGCCCGCCTGCGGGTCACCGTCTCGATCTTCGGCCGCGCCACCCCGGTCGAGCTGGAATACAGCCAGGTCGAAAAGATCGCCTGATCCTTCGATCGGTTTGAGATTTCAAAGCCCCGCGCCGGCAACGGCGCGGGGCTTTTGCGTTGTGGGCGTCGGCGCGGAAAGTGGAAAGTTATCCACAGAGCGCACGCCCCCTCCGTCACGTCGCCTATCGGCGCCGCGCCACCTCCCCCGTTTCACGGGTGAGGAG